>CALBZH010000486.1 GCA_937889795.1 uncultured Syntrophobacteraceae bacterium
TATGTTCCCCTCACTCATGCGGTCATTTCTCCCTTCTATCGAGGACTCCTCTACGGTGACGGTGTCTTCGAGACGATGCGTGCGGAAAACGGACGCATTCTGGATCTGGGCCGACACCTGGACCGCTTGAAATGCTCCCTCGAGGAACTGCGGATCGACGTGCAAGAGCCAATGGAGTGGGAACGAGTACTGACGGGACTATTGAAACGGAACGGCCTCGATCAAGGAACCGCCTCGGCCAAGATCATCGTCACTCGCGGCATAGCCCCCGCGATGGGTCTGCCCCGATCCAACACCCCGACACTGCTGGCTTTTTCTCAGCCCTACGAGCCACCGACGGAGACGGCCTATCGCGCGGGGCTGAAACTGGCGGTATGCAGCAACGGCCAAGCCCCTCCCCTCGCAGCCCACAAGACTCTGAACTATCTATATTTCCTCAAAGCAAGGCAGGAAGCCATGGATCGGGGCGCCGACGAAGCCATCATTCTCGATGCCTCCGGCAAGGTTTCCGAGACGGCCGCGGGGAGCCTGCTGGCCAAGTCACAAGGGACGTGGTGGACGCCCGCCAGCTCTTTCCAGCTGCCGAGCGTCACCCTTTCGCGACTCACGGATCTTTTTGTGGATGGTGGACGCTCGATTGAGAGACGGCAAGCGACCCTTGTCGAGCTCGAAAACGCTGAAACGGTCTGGGTGGTTAGCTCGCTCACCCTTATCATGCCCGCCTCTCACGTGAGTGGCCGCGAGCTCCCGAGCCCCGCCATACAGGAAGCGGCCCACTGGCGGAAGGTTCTTCTCGCCACAACCTGAGGCGAGCCCGCCTGCCCGACCTTTATGCCGACGCCAATTTCTCGATCTCCGCTTTCGCCCGACCGTAAAGCTCGGAATCCTCTATTTCCCCCTTTACATATTCGCTCCAGCTCGAAAAGTCGCTGAAGAAGCAAACCGTCAGCCCTTCTTCGCTGCAGACCTGCTTGTAAACCTTGTTGGCAAGCCTGGCACGGTCCTTCTTCTCGGCGTCTTCGTCCTTGGCAACAGGCTGTTGGTCCTTGACCACGAGGTACTTCCCGAAGGTCTTTGCGTACTCGCTCAGCTCAGCAGCAGCCTTGGCCTGAAGCTGCCCCTCGTCGATACGACCGTCCAGGAACTCTTGCCTAGCCTGGAATTCATCGATGGAGCAAACCTTCACCCCTTGCTTGTCACATTCTTCACAGTACGCTTCATTGGCCTTCTCACATCGTTCCTTCATCAGATCCCTTTCATCCTCTTCCACGGCGTCACTCTCCTCCTCCCGGCTATTCAAGGGCGGTCCGCAATCCTCCCAAATCATCCTAATTGACGGCCAAAGGAGGGCGGTTGAAACCATTCAGATTCACACTGAAATCGACTGCACTCACCAGCTTCCCGACCACGCACCCTAACGCATTCAAACCATTGAGGACAACATCAAAACATCAGAATCCCTCGGGTGAAACGGATGATCTGGAATGAAAGCAAGTCTTTTTGGGCTCGACCGGTTACCGGTCGTGGCCTATACTCACTGTCTTGCAATCTGATCTCGGGTCTCGATCTTCCATTAACCAACCCTACAGAACGCGAAATGGAGGGATATCCCATGGCTGATTTCGTGGAGGTCATTCAAAGAAGGCGAAGCATCAGGAACTTCCTCGACAGGGAGGTCTCCGATGACGCCCTTGCAAAGGTGCTTGATGCGGTCAAATGGTCCCCCTCGTGGGCAAACACGCAATGCTGGGAGATTATCGTCGTGAGACAGCCCGAGACCAAACAGAAGCTGCAGGAGACCCTCAGCAAAGGGAACCCGGGAACCCGGGCGACCGTGGAAGCTCCTGTCCTTCTGGCCATCTGTGGTAAGCTTCAAAGCTCGGGCTATTACAAAGGAGCGGTGACGACCAAGTTCGGTGACTGGTTCATGTTTGACCTCGGCATCGCGACTCAAAGCCTTTGCCTCGCCGCCGAAAACGAAGGGTTGGGCACGGTCGTCATCGGACTGTTCGACCATGACAAGGCCAAGGCGGTTGTCAACGTACCTGAGCACTATGAACTGGTCGCCCTCATCCCGCTGGGGTATCCGTCGAAGACTCCCTCCGCGCCCAAGCGCAGAGAAATCTCCGAATTCACCCACCACGAAGTCTTTTAAGACGCAACGTCCTCGTCGCGTGTCTTTGGGGTAACGGGGTGGAGGAACATTGCATCTCCCAAGCCACCCCGCCTCACCCGACCCACGCGCCCTCGAATACGGGGAGGGTCTCTTCGGAGATCTTCTCTCTCTCACCGCCTCTCCTTGAAAGAGCTTCCGTTACACCGCTTGCTCCCAGACTCCCTACCAGGCTTGGATCGTGCAGGCTGGGAAAATTTCTGCTTTTGTTAGAACAAACATCGTTTACAATAGGTTAAACAAATCGAGGGGCAATTCATTCGTCTTCCACGAATACCGGGGAGCAGGAACGAAAGCGACCGAGGAGGAAAGATGACGCAGCAGAGGGACAAGGACATCAGCCTGGCAGTCAAGGCATTCAAGATTGGTAACAAGGTAAGAGAGCTCCGTCAGAAGAACCGCTTCACACTTCAGGACCTCGCCTGGAAAACAGGGTTGTCGAAACCCTTCTTGTCACAGATCGAAAACGATCATGTGATTCCCCCCATAGCCACCCTTTTGAAGCTGGCCAGGGCACTGAACGTGGGGATGGCCTCTTTCTTCCAGGATGAGATTGGAAGCGAGAAGATATCGATCACCCGGCACGAGGAGCGTGTGTCGGTCGAGCGACGCCCCCATCAGGAAAAGGGGGAAGTCGATTATGTTTATATAGCGCTTGAAACGAAGAAGACGAACAAGAGCATGGAGCCGTTCCTGGTCGAATTCCCCGTCCGATCTTCAGAAGACATGGTCTTCACGAGTCACGAAGGGGAAGAGTTTCTCTATGTAACGGAAGGGCGCGTGGAGTTTAGAACGGTGGATCGAGTTGAAGAGCTGGGCCCCGGGGACAGCATCTATTTTGAATCAGACTTGAGCCATGCGTTCCGATGCATCAGCGAAGAGCCCGCAAAGGCCTTGGCCGTCATCTGGTCCAAGGGTTAGAGACGAGGGAAATCAGATCCATGGAATGGCACATGTCTCTGGAAATACTAGGCAAGCTTGCCCTTGCAACCCTGCTGGGAGGTGCCATCGGATTCGAACGGGAATCCCACGGACAGGCAGCCGGGCTCAGAACAAACATTATGGTTTGCCTGGGGGCCTGCTTACTGATGATGCTCTCCCTGTTCATGGAGAATATTTTCCAGAGTCATGGCGTTCGATCGGTCGTTCGACTCGATCCGGCGCGGATCGCCTCCTATGCCGTGGCCAGCATGGGTTTCATGGGTGCAGGAGCGATCATCAAGGGAAAAGGATCCGTGCGAGGTCTTACGACCGCTGCAGGCCTCTGGATGGTGACGGGCAGCGGTCTCGCCGTGGGCGCAGGCTTTTACATGCCAGCCATACTCACCACGGTCATCAGCCTGCTCATCCTCTACAACATGCGCTTCGTGAAGCTCTTTTTCTCCCACGATGTCTACAGCTCCCTGACGCTCAGCTTTCCCAGCACCATCCGGGCCATGAAGCAAATCCGAACCACCCTTGAAGAGTTCGAGAACGTTGAGATTCGTTTCGTGAATTACAGGCAGGACCTTGTGAAAGGAACTGTGACCTACGAGCTCCGCCTCTGTACCAAAGACAACATTATGTGGGGAAAAATCGTCGGTCGATTGCTGGCGGAGCTCCCCGACTTGTTGGACTTCGCCTGGGAGGAAAGCGACGTTCCTTGACCCGCAATCCCAGAAGAAAAGCGGACACGGGAACGACTCATTTCAGGGGGAGCCTGCCCCTCGTGTCCGCGGTTCGGATCCAGCTCAATGCCGTCGAAGGGATGAAGGGAACAAAGCAGCGAACAACCACGGCGGCATTGTCACTCTCATGGTGACCGTTCTGGTTAAGCCCTGAGCCACTGTCGTCGACAGCCGCGAAGAGATCAGCTACCCAAGTGGAGCCAGAGCGCCACGTTGAGCTCGGCCTCCAGCGGATGATGCCGCCGACAGGTTATTCGCCTGCTTCATACTTGCTGGATTGATACTTAAACGAGATTTTTACCTTGGCGCGATAGGCCACGATCTTGCCGTCCTCGAGCTTCATGTCGAGCTCGCTGATTTCAGCCACTCGCATATCGCGCAACGTCTTCCCTGCGGTATCCACCGCCTGTTTTGCCGCATCCTCAAAGGAAACTTCGCTCGTTCCAACCAGCTCGATGATTTTGTACACGCTGCCCATGACTTCCCTC
>CALBZH010000487.1 GCA_937889795.1 uncultured Syntrophobacteraceae bacterium
GAGATATCCACTCGTGACTGGAGTTCAGACGTGTGCTCTTCCGATCTCTCGAGCGCATCGGCGGATTCATTCAGCCGCTTCTCGAAAAACGCGATACTCGCGTCTTCGAGCTGCATTCCGGTTTCGATGGCCACCACGTCATCGACGCATGCCTTGGGCATCTTACCGTGCTCTTCGGCGATCTTGCGAAGGATAGCCTTCTTGTCTTCCGTTTCAAACTCGTGGTACTTGCAGGCATCCGGTTGCACGCGACCGTGCTTCAGCTGCTCATAGAGCTCTTGGATGCGCTTGACGTGATCCAGCTCGCCATCCACGAGCATCCTGAAGGTCTCGATACCGACTTGGTCCGGGCACGCTTTCATGGCATCCTCGTAAAGCGCCCGTTTTCGCTCCTTCATCTCCAAAGCCGTGCAAAACATATCCAATGCGCTGTCATTGGGTCCGGCCATCGGTAACTCCTGATTTATCCGTGAGAGAATGAAACGTAATCCCCCACAAACGGGGTGAATGAAAGCATCCATTTCCAAACGGGAACTGCTTCCCATAATAAGCGCGATTCCCACGAGTGTAAATTACCATGTTGCTCAGTGCCCTTGATCGCTGATTCTCCTTATGTTAATTGCGATCCACCCTAATGAAAGCGTCTCGACTCCCCCCGAGACATCCCGTGCGGTCGACGACCGGACTGCTGCATTGTTTTCCGGACGAGATGAGGTGCCCCGTGCATGAAATGTCCATTGCGCAAAGCCTGCTGACCATCATTTTGGATGAAAGCGCGAGGCACCGCATCAAGCAGGTGCGCCAGGTCAACCTTCAGGTCGGCGCCATGGCTGCGATCGTCCCGGAATCGCTAAACTTCTGTTTTGAGCTTCTGTCGCGAGACACGCTCGCCGAGGGAGCCACCCTTTCGATCGAGGAGATTCCCGTGGTGGCGCGCTGCAGGGACTGCAATCTCAACTACCCGGTCGAAAACCAAGTCTTTTTGTGCCCCCAGTGCGGCGTGCCCAGCCTCGAGCTGATCAGTGGACGAGAGCTCTCCGTCGTGAGCATTGAGGGCGAAACAGGAGATGACGATGGCTCAAATTAAAGTGCCCGTGGTCCAGAACATTTTGGAGGCCAACGAGCGGTTGGCGGCCCTTAACCGACAGCGCTTCGACAAAGCCGGCATTTATGCGATCAATCTGATGAGCTCCCCCGGAGCAGGGAAGACCTCGCTCCTGGAAAAGACAATCGAGGCGTTGGCCGGCCGGCTCAACATGGCCGTCATCGAAGGGGACCTGCAGACGGCTTACGATGCGGAGCGGATCCAGAAGAAAGGCGTTCAGGCGGTTCAGATCAACACCGATGGCGGGTGCCACCTCGATGGCAACATGATCCAAATCGCCATGGATGCTCTGGACCTCACCGATGTCGATCTTTTGGTCATTGAAAACGTTGGCAACCTCGTCTGCCCGGCGGAATTCAATCTCGGCGAGCACGACAAGGTAACGATCCTCAGCGTGACCGAAGGAGACGACAAACCCCTCAAATACCCGCTCATGTTTCAGATCTCATCGGTGCTCATCGTGAACAAGATCGACCTTCTCCCCTACGTGAGCTGCAGCATGGACGCCATCCGCAAGCAGGCGCACCAGCTGAACGCCACCCAACAGATCTTCGAGATCTCTTGTCGGACGGGTGAGGGTTTGGAGCCCTGGATCCGCTGGCTCGAAGACAGAGTCCGGGCGCAGAAGAAACGGATGGGATAGGCTCGGAGGCTCTCCCTGATCGGAGCTCCAGGGAATCAACGGGTGGAAGTGGACCTCCAACGCATACGATGGACAGGGACGGCGGCGTGCAGGACCGACGGGTTTTGGTAAAAGTGCGGGGCATTGTACAGGGAGTAGGCTTTCGCCCATACATTTACCAGCTCGCATTCAGACATGCTTTGAACGGATGGGTCCGCAATCAGTCGGACGGGGTGGAAATCGAAGTCGCCGGCCCGGAAGACGCGGTCGCCGCTTTTCTTCGCGATCTGCCCGCTCAGGCTCCACCTCTCGCCCGCATCCACCACATCGATACCGCTGAGCTCCCTTATGCCCCTCTTAGAGCCTTCCGCATCGCTCCCAGCTTGCAGCAGGAAGGCCGAGCGACACTCATTTCCCCCGATGTGTGCACCTGCACTGACTGTATGCGCGAGCTGCTGGATTCATCCGATCGACGCTACCGCTACCCATTCATCAACTGCACCAACTGCGGACCGCGCTACACCATTGTCAAGGACATCCCCTATGACCGGACCAAGACCACCATGGCCTCCTTCACCATGTGCCCCGCCTGTCGCAAGGAATACGAAGACCCGCTGAACCGGAGGTTCCACGCCCAGCCGAATGGGTGCTGGGAATGCGGACCTCAAGTGTGGCTGGAGCACCCCTCCGGAGAGCGTGTGGCCGAGCGCGACGAAGCCCTGCGTGCCGCGGTGTCCCTGCTTGAACAGGGGAGGATCGTGGCGATCAAGGGGCTTGGAGGCTTTCACCTTGCCGTGGACGCCATGAACGAGGCAGCGGTAGCGCGTCTTCGGAGCCGGAAGATCCGTGAGGAGAAGCCCCTTGCCGTGATGTTTCGCGACGTCGGCACCATCGGGAAGCATTGCGATGTGTCGACAACGGAAGCAGCCCTGATTGAGTGTCGGGAGCGCCCCATTGTCATCCTGAGGCGGATCGAGGAGGCTCCTCATAACCCCGTTGCCGCGAGCGTCGCTCCCCGAAACCGCTCGCTTGGGGCCTTTCTCCCATACACTCCCCTTCACAGGCTGCTCTTTGTGGATACGCCCCTCGAAGGCCTGGTCATGACGAGCGGCAACCAATCCGACGAGCCCATCGTCATGAGCACGGAAGAAGCCCGTGAACGGTTGCGCTCCATTGCGGATGTCTTTCTCCTGCATGACCGAGAGATTTACATTCGCTGCGACGATTCGGTGGCACGGGTGCAAAACGGGCGGCCGCGCCTGTTGCGAAGGGCTCGGGGCTACGTGCCCGTTCCGATTCCACTGCGCCTTGAGGCTCCGACCGTTCTCGGCGTGGGCGCCGAGCTCAAGGGCACCGTCTGTCTCACAAGAAAGCACGAGGCTTTTCTCAGCCAGCACATCGGGGATCTGGAGAATCTCGAGACGCTCCACTCCTTCGAGCACACCATCGCGCATCTGCAGCAAATCCTCGAAGTGAGACCGGAATGCATCGTGCACGACCTTCACCCGGACTATCTTAGCACGCAGTGGGCACTCCAGCAGACGGACATCCCGCTTTTGGGCGTTCAGCACCACCATGCTCACATCGCTGCGGTGGCTGCCGAGCACCTGCAGGAGGGACCGGTGCTTGGGCTCGCACTCGACGGAACGGGATACGGCAGCGACGGCACCCTTTGGGGCGGGGAGCTCCTCTGGGTTAACGGCCTTGAGCTCCGGCGGTTGGGACACTTTCGTCACTTCCGACTGCCGGGAGGCAGTGCCGCCATCAAAGAGCCGTGGCGCATGGCATACAGTTGCCTCTGGGAGCTGAGCGACGGCCGGCCGGAGCGGGACTTCCCGGACCTGGTGGACGACTGGCCCGAACACAAACGCATGATCCTCGCTCGGATGCTCACCCAGGGCGTTAACTCGCCTCAGACATCGTCGTGTGGACGTGCCTTCGACACCATGGCCGCGCTCGCGGGCTTGCCGAGCAGCATGCGCACAAGTTATGAAGGGCAAGCGGCCATTGAGCTTGAACAGTCCATTGAACCGACCGACGACCAATACAGCCACGCGCTGCGCGAGCAACGCGACACCCTGATCCTTGATCCGGGTCCTCTGTTCCTGGAGGCGATCGACGACCTCCGACGAGGCGGCCGGCCCGGACTCGTCGCCGGCAGGTTTCATAATGGAATCGTTGCGCTTCTTGTGGCAGCGACCGAGAGGGCTCGGGCCGCGGTTGACGTTGACCGAATTGCCTTGAGCGGCGGCGTTTTCCAGAACCGCTACTTGTCAGAAAAGATCGAGCTTGAGCTCGCCCGGAGGGGGTTTGAGGTTCTCACGCATCGAGAGCTGCCAGCGAATGACGCCTGCATCGCCTTCGGGCAGGCAAGCCTGGGAGCCCAATGGCTCCTTGCCGGTCGCCCTTGAAGCATCCCCACGGAATCCCATGTCCCTTTTGAGCTCATGCCTCGGGCTATCCTGGAGCCAGCAGTGAAATACCTGGACGAATACCGCGATCCCGAGCTTGCCCGAAGTCTCCTGAAAAATCTTCAAGACCGCCCACCCCTCAACGAGCCCGCAAGGCTCATGGAAATCTGCGGCACCCACACGGTGGCCATTTTCCGGTCGGGCTTGAGACAGCTGCTGCCACCTTGGATCCAGCTCATCAGCGGGCCTGGATGTCCGGTCTGCGTGACGGCCAATGAAGATATCGACCGCGCGATTTGGCTCTCCCAGCAGCCAGGCACCATCGTCACGACCTTCGGCGATCTCGTGCGCGTTCCGGGCTCGTCGTCCTCCCTCAACCTCGAGCGGAGCCGAGGTGCCGACGTCCGGATTGTCTACGCGACCTTGGACGCTCTTCAGATCGCCAGGGACAACCCCGACAAGGAGGTTGTCTTCCTGGGCATTGGCTTTGAAACCACCGTGCCGACGGTCGCAGGAGCCATCAAGATGGCGGCCGAGGAGGGACTGAAGAACTTCTCGGTGTTTTCGGCGCACAAGCTCCTGCCCCCCGCCATGCGCGCGCTCCTGGGATCACCCGATCTGCACATTAGCGGCTTTCTGTGTCCGGGGCACGTCAGCATGGTGATCGGAGCGGCGGCATACCAGGAGGTTGTTTCCGCGCACCACATTCCCTGCGTGGTGACTGGCTTCGAGCCACTTGACCTGCTCCAGGGGATTACCTCTCTCGTCGATCAGTTGAGGAAGGGGGAGGCGGCGGTCGTTAACCAGTATCGGCGGGCTGTCGCGTGGGAGGGGAATCCGAAAGCCCGCGGCCTGATCAACGAGGTCTTCGAGCCGGCGGACACGACGTGGAGAGGCCTGGGAGCCATTCCGGAAAGCGGGCTTGCCGTGCGCCCCGCGTGGGGATTGTACGACGCCACCAAGCGTTTCGATATGCCCGTCATTCAGGTCAAAGAGCACCCTGGATGTCAGTGCGGCGAGGTCCTGCGCGGCGTGATGACGCCTCCGGAATGCAAGTTGTTCAAAACGGTGTGCAGTCCCCAGAACCCCATGGGACCCTGCATGGTTTCCAGCGAAGGAACGTGCGGGGCCTACTATCGTTTCCACGACGGCACCGAGAGCTGATGCGCCTGCACAGACGTGGAGCCGGCGGCCCGCCCTTGGAATCATGCTTGCCGTCGTCTTGGAATCGCAAGAGAAGGACAATACAAGGACATTTCATGGAGCCGAAAACCATACAGCTCGATCAAGGAAGCGGAGGCAGGGCCTCCCATGAGCTCATTTCGGAGCTTTTTGTCGCCCATTTTCGAAACGACTTCCTCGATCCCATGAATGACAGCGCGGTGCTGCAAATCCACGGCACCCGACTGGCCATGACAACCGACTCTTACGTCGTGGATCCCCTTGTCTTTCCCGGTGGCGATATCGGCAGCCTGGCGGTTCACGGGACGGTGAATGACCTGGCCATGCTGGGGGCTGAGCCCCTTTACCTCACCGCCGGCTTTATCCTCGAGGAGGGCTTGGACCTCGAGACACTGCG
>CALBZH010000488.1 GCA_937889795.1 uncultured Syntrophobacteraceae bacterium
TAAACCGTTGCACTACTGCCCCGGCTGCACCCACGGCATCATCCACCGGATCATTGCCGAGACGCTCTGCGAATTGGATATTCTCGATCAGACCATCGGCGTTTCGCCAGTCGGCTGCACCTATAATAACTATGATTATTTCGCCTGCGACATGGTTCAGGCCGCCCACGGCCGGGCGCCAGCCGTCGCGACCGGCATCAAGCGCACGCGCCCTGATCTCGGTCATCCGGCGCACGGCGTCGGACACGGGAACGTCCGGTGGAACCGTATGCGCAGCATATTCCCTCTTGCCGAGGAGCGTTCTCAGGCTCATGGCGGTCTCCGCGGGATCGTTGCTCTCAGTGCGCTCGTACTGGGTCAGTCTGCGCAGTCATCGTTTCAGGCCGACTTCGACGTGGAGGCGGATCCCGGACTCGTGATTCGGTCGATCGTCATTAACCCTCCAGGATGCGCAGGCAATCCTGAGGCAAGCGGTGCGTTCCCTTCTCATTCAAGCTGACTTCGATGAGGGCTCCTGGATCGTTCTTGGTCGTATCCGGATCCGTCACGATGCCGTGCAGCCCGATAAACTGGTCCATGTAAGGCTCCCAGCTTTCATCGTCCGACTTCCTGTACACCTCGACCTTCTGTCCTCTGCGGAAACTCATCGGTGCCCTCCTCCGCTGAAAAACCCCCTATTGAACCGGCAGAATATCGGCATGTCGCTCCGCGGTGATCTTCCTGACACAGAGCGCACAGAGCGAGCGCCCCTCGATGAGCGGACTCACTCCTTTCGTCCGTTGACTGATGAAATCATGATACCGTGCCGGCCCGAGTACGGCGCCGCAATTCTCACAATACTCCAACCGCAGACGATTGAGAACGGTTCCGCACAGAGACAGACATCGATGGTCGTCCCGGTCCGTGATCACCATGGCTTCATTGGGACAATTGGCCGCGCAGGCTCCACATAAAATACACCGCTCCGCGGTCGTTCGGAAGTCCGTCGGAACGGGATGGTCGAAATCCAGATAGCCCAGCTGAAGGGCATTGATCCCCATCTTGTCGCGGCAGATTTCCACGCAGAGCCCGCACCGGCGGCAGATGTCGCAGCGCAGGCACCGGCGAGCCTCTTCCCGAACGGCGTTCTCGGAATAACCGAGCTCGACCTGCTGGAAAGTGATGCGCCTGCGGTCGGTGTTGAGCAGCGGCATGTGGGGCTTCGAGAGAATCATCTTGGTGGAGGCGGGAACATCCAGGCATTCAAGCCGACGGCGTCGAACGGGTACGGGAGGCCGTTTGGGCTGCGGAATCCCCATCAGATACCGATCGATGGCTTCCGCGGCCTTCTTGCCGCCACCGATGGCTTCCACCACGGTCGCAGGCCCGGAAACCACGTCTCCGGCCGCAAAGTAGCCTCCCACGGAAGTCTCCATGGTCACGGTGTTCACCGTGATCGTGCTGCGCTTGGACCAATTCAGGCCTTCAAGGGTCGTGAGTCCGGTTCGGTCGATCACTTGCCCGATGGCCGAGATGACAGCATCACAGCCCAGATGATGGTCGCTGTCCTTGACCGGGACGGGACGTCTCCGCCCCTGATCATCCGGCTGCCCGAGCTCCGCCCTCAGGCAGCGGAGAGAGCTCACTTTCCCGCCCGAGCCTTCCACAGCCACCGGCACCGTCAGAAAAGCGAATCGAACGCCTTCATCCTCGGCCTGAACCACTTCTTCCTCGTGGGCGGGCATTTCCGACCGGGTCCGGCGGTAGGCGACGGTGACTTCCTGACAGCCGAGCCGGATGCAGGTTCGAGCCGCGTCGATGGCGACGTTGCCGCCGCCCACGATAACGACTCTGTGCCCCGGCATGTGTCGGTCCCCCAAGGCCACACGACGGAGCAGGTCGATCGCATTGATCACCTGGGGGTAATCGTCCTCGCCGGGAATCATCAGCTTGAACGCACTGTGGGCGCCAACAGCAACCAGGAAGGCCTCGAACCCTTCCGCTTTCAGCTCCTCGAGCGTGACGTCCTTGCCAAGGCGGGTGTTGTAGCGGAATTCGACGCCCAGACCTTCGATCATTTCCGTCTCACGGTCGATCACCTCACGCGGGAGCCGGTAACGGGGAATGCCCACCATCATCATGCCACCCGGTACGGGAAGAGCCTCGATGATGGTCACTCCGTACCCCTTGAGCGCAAGATAGTAGGCAGCGGTCATTCCCGCGGGCCCCGCCCCGATGACGCACACTTTCCGACCGTTCTCCGGAGCCTTCGGAGGATTCTGGTATTTCATCTCCGACATGGCCCGCTCGGCAGCGAAGCCCTTGAGATACTTGATTGAAATGGGCTCGTCCATGCGTCCCCGAACGCACATGAACTCACACGGATTGGTGCAAACCAGGCCGCACACCCACGGAAACGGGTTGTCTTCACGGATGATCTCGATGGCTTCCGCATCGCGTCCCATTCCAATCAGGGTGACGTAGCTGGGAACGTCGATGCCTGCGGGGCACGCCATCTGGCACGGTGCGGGCGCAAGCTTGACGCATTCGCCCGTGGGGCAGTTGAGGGTTTCAATATGACTCTTGAACGCCTCTTCGTGCTCGGTCAGCGCCGAGCGAATCGTGCGGCCGACCTCGATCGAGCTTGCATCGGGGCCTTCTTCCTCGAGAGCCCGGGCAAGACTCTCCATCGCGGACAGGTGCTCCGGTCCGCCTCGGCCCCACGATACGTCCCCCAACAGCTTGATCAGCTCTTCAGCCCTTTGCCTGGAGCGCGGATGAGCCAGACGACCGGCGGAGACTTCCTCGGAGAGATATCGGAGGGTCTTGGTGACCTCACAGATCGGATTCGACATGCAGGGCTCCCTTTTGGATTCGACAGGTTGTGATCGAGCCCGCGACGTTACTCGAAAGAAGTCATGGCCTTCGCATAGCGCTCGCGCCTCACCGGAGGAACATCCTCGGGCGTCCCGAAATGCAGGCAGTGGGTCGTGCAGACCGTGACGCAGGCCGGTTTGAGCCCCTCATCGACCCGGTCCATGCAGTAGTCGCACTTCACGACCTTTCCCTTTTCGGCATTCCATTGGGGAGCCCCCCAGGGGCATGCCGACATGCACGTTTTGCAGCCGACGCACAGACTCTCGTCGACAAAGACAATCCCGTCCTTGGGCCGCTTTTGCATGGCGCCCGTGGGACACGCCGCAACGCACCAGGGGTTTTCACAATGGAAGCAGGGCATGAACGTGTACGCGCTTCGGGGAAGGCTGCCGACGAACTTCGGTCCGACCGTTATGATTTGGCAAAGCCTGGGACCCTCCGGAAGCCCCTTGTTACTCTTGCAGATGACTTCACAACTGTGACAGCCGATGCAGTTCTTGGTATCTTGAAAGAGATAATATTTGCTCATTTCTCATTCTCCCTAGATTTCCGATATGAAAGCGGCTCCGCGGCTCCGTCAAGCCGCCTTCACCGAAACAAACGTATCGTGAAGCGCCGGGCTGCCGCCGACCTTGTCCGAGATATTCTCCTGCAAGACACTGTCGGACACACCCTTGCTGAAGCAGCGCGTTGCCCACTCGGCTTCATGTCCGAATCCGTGCAGCATGAAGACCGATTCGGGGTGAATCAGATCGGTGACGTAGGCCTTGATTGTTCCCGATCCGCACTTGGAAGCGATCTCAACGTAGCCACCGTCCCGAACGCCCAGGGATGCCGCGCTCCGTGAGTTTATCCACAGGACGTTCTCGGGGACAAGCTCACGCAAGTAAGGATTGTTCTGGGTCGACACGTGCGTATGGAGTGCACAGCGCCCGACGGTCAGTCTGAATTGACCTTCCTCGCGAGACGCTGTCGCCTCGTAAGCGGGAAAGGACCTGTAACCGGCATCTTCCAGCAAAGAGGATACGAGCTCGATCTTCTTGGAAGGTGTCTTGAGCTTCAGCCCCTCGTTTCGATCCCAGAAAAGAGGCTTATCAGTATAGGATACAAACCCTTTCTTGTCGAAGTCTTCCAAGGTGAATCCGGTTCCTTCCAGCTGCCAGCGCACCAGGTCCTCCATGGACTCATACGGGAAGTACTGGCCGAACCCGAGTCGCTCGGCAAGCTGCTTCAGGATGAGTCCGGCCGGGCGCGTGTCATAACGCGGAGGCACGGCCTGCTTGCGAAGAAACATCTGCGGCTTCAGGCCATTGGCCTGCTGCGGGCAATCGGTCCGCTCGAGATAGATGGATTCGGGCAGGATGACGTCGGAATACCAGGCAATGTCGCTGTAGTTGATGTCGATGCTCACGATGAGATCCAGCTTCTTCAGCGCTTCCTTGGTGAAATTGCTGTCAGGCATGGACATGAGCGGGTCAATCCGGTTGGCGATCAAGGCTTTGATGGGATAAGGGTCCTCATTCAGGATGGCGAACGGCAGCATTTGCGGAACACCGTGACTCGCATCGGGCAGGGGCAGATCCGCCGTGCCCACTTTGTCGAAGCGCACCACGTCGACCTTGGGGAGATCCTGCTCGTTCAGCTTGCGTGCCGGCTTCCGCCCCACCTCGCCAGGTCCCTTCTTGAAGAAATACCCTCCCTCGGATTCAATGCTCCCCAGCAAGACATTGAGCATGAGGATCGAGCGACGCAGGTAGATTTCGTTCACATGGTGGGCGCCCCGGTACCCCATGTGAAAGATGACATGTGGCTTGTCCTTGCTCACTTCTCGAGCAAAGCTCACGATCTCGTCGGCGGGGATACCCGTCTCCTTTTCAGCCCATTCGGGGGTGTACGGACGGACAAAGTCACGCAGCTCCGGCAATCCAAGGACCCAGCGATCCACAAACTTGGCATCGTAGAGGTTCTCTTTCAAAATGACGTGCATGAGCGCATAGTTGAGGGCCAGATCCGTGCCGGGCCGAATCATCCAGTATCGATCGGCCTTGGTGGACGTGACGCTGACACGGGGATCGATGGAGGTCAGCTTAGCACCCTTGCTCATGGCATCGAGGACGGCCTGGACGACCTTGACCTCGATCGATTCGAAGATATTGCGGCCATAGAGAACAATCTGCCGGGCATTCTTGTAGTCCATCCCGAGCTGGGCATCCGTGTATCCGAAAAGGGACCGGCAGGCCGTATTCACCGACCCCTTGCAGAGGGCGTCGTGGGTGAAGTGGTTGGGCGAGCCGAGGGCCTTCATGAACGTCTTGCTCACGTGTGTTCCCAGGTTCGTGCGCTCCCCCATGACCACGCTGTGCGGTCCATGGGTCTCGACGACGCGCTTGAGCCGTTCGGCAACCAAATCGAGAGCCTCGTCCCAACTGGCTTTTCTCCATGCCCCGGACCCGCGAGGACCCGTTTGGATCATGGGCGTCTGCAGCCGCTCGGAATCGTTGAGCAGAGCCAGCCCAGCAGCGCCTCGCGGGCAGAGGCTCCCTTCGATCCCGGGAACGTGAGGGTTGCCTTCAATCCATTTGACCTGTCCGTTCTCGACTGAAACCTTGATGGGACAGCGAACGGAGCACATGAAACATAGACTGTAGATATCCTTTTTCATTGGCATTCCTTTTTCGAGACGCATTGCCTGTCAGCTCATCCATCCCCGTTGGAGGGCGTCAGCAGCTCTCCTTCTTGACCATCAGCGCTTTCTTGATCCACTGTTCAAACTCGTCGATCTCCACGGGCTTCACCAGGATGCCGTCCACTCCGAGCCCCAAGGCTCGCTGCGTGATGGGCGCCGTCGGAGAGCCCGTAATGAGCAGGATTCGGGTCGCATGACCCAGCACACGCACATGCTCAAGCACGCGAAGGCTTTGAACGCCTCTCAACGTGATGTCGAGCAGGGCAAGGTCGGGCGTTGCGCCCCGCAGCCACTCGATAGCCTCTCTCCCCCTCGTGAACGCTTGGACCTCGTGCCCCTGTGCGCTGAGGATCCGAGCCAAGAGACGGCAGGCATCCGCTTCCTCATCGACGACCATGATCAGTGCCATGCTCACTCCATGAAAAACAATCCATCCTGCGCCGCAACGAGCAATTAACGTACCAGCCCTGCGAGAAAGCACATCGCCTGACGGCAGCCCCCTCGGACGTCCAGGAGCGGGTCTTCATCATCCACTCCCCTGCCTCTGCTGTATTGCAGTGCATGCAAGTTATTGCACTCACCACCGCCGTACTGTTTGCCGAATCTCCGGCCCGAACCCCGGTCAGGCAACGCGGAGCCTGCGCTGACGCGCCCCCAGCGACCGGCTCCGAACCGCTTGTG
>CALBZH010000489.1 GCA_937889795.1 uncultured Syntrophobacteraceae bacterium
CGCACAGATGAGAATGAGTGATACATCCATCATTACCGCCTTCGTAGTGTCGATCCTGGTTTCAATCGGCTTGATGGGCCTGGTCCCTGCACACGGAAAGGATCATCACGGGAAAAAGGGCGCGTATCCGCCCGTCGATCAGCAGTCCGGCCAACCCGCCACCATCCCGGAGGAAGCTCGTCCTGCCCAGATCGCCATGGGCCCCTTGTCCAATGCTTTATACAAGGAGCAATGCGGCGCCTGTCACTTCGCCTATCAGCCGGAGCTTCTGCCATCCGGCTCATGGCAACGGATTCTCGGAAAACTGGATGACCACTTCGGTGAAGTCCTCCCGCTGGCCCCTGAAATGATCGACGAGATCACAACCTATCTGGAGGCCAACGCCGCGGAGCGGTCGAGGGAAAAGCGTGCCGTCAAAATCATGAACAGCCTCCAGGGGGCCACGCCGCTTCGCATCACGGAAGTCCCGTACATCGTAAACAAACACAGGAAGATCTCGCCGGACGTGCTGCGGCGCCCTTCCATCGGATCCCTGTCCAACTGCGTTGCCTGCCACCGAACGGCAGCAAATGGGGTGTACAACGACGATTCGGTCTCGATCCCCAAATAGCTTTTCGATCCTCACCGGATAACCCGTTGCTGGGAAAGGGGCCGACCGTGGGCAGAGCGTCCGAAAAAATTCCGGCAACAGCGGCTATCAGGGCTTTGCGCGCTGGAGATGTGGCATTTGTGCCTCGCGGCTACCGGTATGTCGACCATGGCGGAACCAGGCATGCCGCCGAGTCACTGGGCGTTGTGGAGCACATGGTGAGGAGAAATAGGAAGGAGAGGACGGACATGAGAAAACGGTCATTGTTTTTTGCCGTGCTGGCCTGCTGCACTCTCATCACCGCCAATGCGTTTGCCGCGGATTACGAGCAGACAATCGAAAAGTTTATCGCGATGCTCAAAGCGGGACAGGCTGAAGAAGCGGTCGATTTCCTTTACGGGACCAACCCGTGGATGTCCCGAAAATCGGATGCCGTCCAAAATGTCCGCAGCCGCCTGGCCTCCATCGGCCAAATGGTCGGCACCCTCAAGAACCACGAAAAGCTGCAGGAGCTGAGCCTGGGAGCTCGCTTTGTGTACCTGAGCTACCTGGCGGCGTATGAGAGGCAGCCCATTCGCTTCGAGTTTGAATTCTACAAACCCTCTGACACATGGATCATCTTCAGTTTCTCGTTTGATGACAAGCTGGATGAAGACATCGAGCAACAGGCCAAGGCGAAGCTGATCAAATGAGCCCCCTGACCCGCACCGATGGTCAGCCCGGCAGGGCGGGCTCACATCCAAGAGGAAAAATCAGCCAACCCGCACAACGAGGAGACAGGCCCATGCTGACGCAATCTAGATCCGTCCTTCGCGCGTTCTTGACGCTCCTTGCCATCACCATGGTCGTGTGCCCGGCCTCAATGGGAACGGGTCATGCCCAGGCCCCGCAACCTGATCCGAAGGCGCCCGCTTCCGTCGTCAAGCCCACCAATCCCGTCGTGGTCATCCAGACCTCGGAAGGCACGATCAAGGTGGAGCTTTGGGAAGACAGGGCGCCCTTGACCGTGAAGAATTTCCTCCGCTACACGGACGAAGGATTCTATGACGGGACGATCTTCCATCGCGTCATAAACGGGTTCATGATCCAGGGTGGAGGGTTCACGGCGGATATGAAGCAGAAGGAGGCTCGTGAGCCCATCAAGAACGAGGCGGCCGCCGGCCTGAAAAACGAGCGCGGAACCATCGCGATGGCTCGGACGAGCGTTGTGGACAGCGCCACGGCTCAGTTTTTCATCAATGTGAATGACAACGACAATTTGAACCACAAGGACGAAACTCAGAGGGGTTTTGGATATGCGGTCTTCGGGAAGGTGATCGACGGCATGGACGTCGTGGACCGGATCAAGGCGGTTCCAACGTCCACGGTCGGCTCGTTCCAGAACGTCCCCACAAAGCCCGTGCTGATTCAAAAGGTCCTACGTTCCCAATAGCCCCCAGCTCCCCCGGACCGATGGCGTGCAGATGACGGTCGGTGAAACCCACTGAAGGGATCTGAACGCCTAAGTACGTAAGCGCCGAATCAGGTGGCCCATATCCAGGTCGTCGTCCCGGCCTTCGCCGGGATGACGACCGCTTTGATGACGGACGACTTATTGTGTGACGGTGTGCCAGGCCAAGTGGCAGCCGTGATCTGCATTTTGTCTGATCCTCGAGTGAACGGAATCCTTTCCATCCTCCTCTTGTTTACCCGTCTTCCGACTTGCCTCACTTTCCCAGGAATCGTAGTTTGACCTATTGCTTAATTACGTATTTATACCTAATATTAGAAGCGTGAACGGAC
>CALBZH010000490.1 GCA_937889795.1 uncultured Syntrophobacteraceae bacterium
GTCGGAATGAGAGCAATCTCTTTTTGAACAGGACCTGGTCACACGGAGACCCTCCATGAAAATTCCCGCCACAATCCTTGCACTATCCCTGATTGCCGGCTGCGCTGCATCCCTGCCGCCGCTCAGGACCGTCGAGCGGGTCGACCTCGAGCGTTTCATGGGCACCTGGTATGTCATCGCCGCCATCCCAACCTTCATCGAGACTGACGCTTTCAACGCCGTCGAATCCTACCGGCTTGATGCCGACGGCACCGTCGACACCACGTTCACCTTCCGCAAAGGGGCCTTCGACGGGCCGCTCAAGATCTACAATCCCCGAGGCTTCATCGTCGATACCAATTCCAATGCCACATGGGGGATGCAGTTCATCTGGCCCATCAAGGCCGAATACCTGATCACCCATCTCAGCAACGACTACAGTCAGACCGTCATTGGCCGCAACAAGCGTGACTATGTCTGGATCATGGCCCGTACCCCGCAGATTCCGGAGGCTGATTATGAGCGGATCGTGGCCGAACTGGCCGCTCAAGGATACGACGTGACGAAGCTGCGGAAGGTGCCCCAGCGCTGGCCGGAGCAGAAGACATGAGGGAGAGGAGCCTGCCAGTCGGTTTGGGGTGGGGACTTTGGCCTCAAGGTGATCGTGCATCGGCGATGATGAAGAAAATCATCAACGTCACGCTTTTTCAGATCTCCTGGTTCGCGGCGGTGCTGGGGGCGGCTAAAGGGGCGCCGTGGCTCGGGCCGCTGGTTATGGTGCCGGTGCTGGCAGTCCACATGTCCTTGACGGACGATCGGCAGGGAGAGCTAAAGCTGCTCCTGGCTGCCGGTCTGCTCGGATTCCTCTGCGATACCGCACTGGTGAGCGCCGGCGTTTTCTCCCCAATTCAACACCTGGTGCCTCGTCCCTTCAGCCCTCCTTGGATGGTCGGCCTCTGGATGAGCTTCGCCGCCACACTCAATGTATCCATGGTCTGGCTGCGGAGGCGTTACCTGCTGGCCGCGGTCTTCGGCGCCATCGGCGGCCCCTTGGCCTACTATAGTGGGGCAGAGTTGGGGGCGACCGAAGCGCCGCTATCCCTGAACGGAATGCTGGTGCTGTCGGTCGCGTGGGGAGTGATGACGCCGCTGCTGCTCTGGCTGGCGCGCGTATGTGCGGTCAGGAGTCATATGCCACAGGATGCCAGTTAAGAGCGCTGACACCCTCAAAACGCCCTCTCGGCCTTAAGTGTCAGAAGTCAGCCTCACATTCCGCCGGTAGTCATTAACGGATTCGGCCGGGGCATTGCCGGGAGGCGGTTCATCGCTCGAGCACTTTCGGCTTCCGTTAGGGCTAGGTTGCGTTGCTCATAGGTCCCATGACAATTGACAGTAAGGAGCCCTATTTCTAATTTCATCAAGCGACATGAAGTTGTTCGGATCGCGATGACCCCGATGATCCAGCTCTTGTGGGAGACCGTGCATGTACAGGGTGGCTTTGAAAATGCTCATCGGAGATCGAGGCAAGTACCTCGGACTCATCATGGGTCTCACCTTTGCGGCCTTGCTCATCACGCAGCAGTCTTCCATCTTCACCGGTTTGATGACGCGCACCTACAGTTTCATCGACGACCTCTCCCAGCCGGACATCTGGGTGATGGACCCCAAGGTTCAGTTCATCGACGACGTGAAGCCCCTCCAGGATACCGAGCTTCTCCGGGTGCGCGGCGTAAAGGGGGTTGAATGGGCCGTGCCGCTTTACAAGGGCCTCCTGAAGGCCCGGCTCGAGGACGGTAACTTCCAGATCGTGAACGTGCTGGGCCTCGACGATGCGACCCTCATCGGGGGCCCGCCCACCATGATCCATGGCCAGCTCAGCGATCTACGCAGGCAGGATTCGATCATCGTCAACGACGTCGGGGCCGAAACCCGCCTTGCCAAGCGCCCGAGGGAGCCCGGCGGCAAGCCGATCCCGCTCCAGGTGGGGGATGAGCTGGAGATCAACGACCGGCGCGCCGTGGTGGTCGGAATCTGCCGCGTATCGCGCACCTTTCAGTCGCAGCCCGTGATCTACACCACTTACAACCGGGCCACCACGTTCGCCCCGCGTGAGAGGAAACTCCTCTCCTTCATTCTCGTCAAGGCGACCGACGGCTTGGACCCTGGGGAGCTGGCCCGCAAGATCGATCTTAGCACGGGGCTGGCGGCCTACACGGCCAAGGAGTTCAAGAAGCTTTCGTTCGACTTCTACATGAACAACACCGGGATCCCGATCAATTTCGGGATTGCCGTCATGCTAGGTGTCTTCATCGGGAC
>CALBZH010000491.1 GCA_937889795.1 uncultured Syntrophobacteraceae bacterium
GATCTGGACCGAGTGCTCGTTGTTGTCGATGTGAGGGCACATGGGCACGATGGCCGATATCTTGCCCCCTTTGGCGATGGAGGGGCACATCATGATCGCCAGGTAACTGTTTCTTGTGAACTCACCGGCCCCTCCCACCCCGTTCATGATGTCCATCCCGTAAAGGTGGGACGAATTGGAGTTTCCGTAGATGTCCGCCTCGATGGCCGTATTCATGGCAATGACGCCCAGCCGGCGAATCACGCCGGGATGGTTCGAAATCTCCTGGGGACGAAGGACGATTCTGGGCGCAAAGAAATCCATGTTGTCGTAGATCCGCCTCAGGGCTTCAGTGGTAACCGTGAGCGCCGTCGCGCTCGCGGCAGTGAGGCGCCCCTCTTCCATCAAGTCGACCAGTGCATCCTGGTATACCTCGGAATACATCATGAACGGGGGAATATCCGGATGCGTTCCAAGTACAGACATAACGCCGTTTGCCACATTGCCCACACCGGCCTGCAGCGGCAGGAATTCGGAAGGGATGCGACCGGCTTTCACTTCATCCACAAGAAAGCGCACGAGATGCTCTGCTATCTGGAAGCTCGGAGTGTCGGGCGGATCGAAAGGCACCACGTGGTCCGGCTCGTAGTTCTCCACGACTCCGATCACCTTCTTGGGATCAACTTGGGCGTAGGGCCAGCCGATCCGTGTCGTCGGATCGTAAATGGGGATCGCGTTCCGATGCGGCGGAGGCGGCATGATGAAAATATCGGCCATCTCGCGCAGGCGATGGGAATGGCCGCGATTGAGCTCGATCACCACGCGATCCGCATATCGCAGGTAGGTCGGCGAAGCCCCGATGGACGTCGTCAGGTACACGCGGCCGTCAGGGGTGATCTCCGTGGCTTCGACCACTGCGAAATCGAGCTTCCCGAAAAAGCCGAACAGGACGGTCTGCGGCACATGCGACAGGTGCATGTCCACGTATTCGACTTCTTGCCGATTGATCTGCTTCCTGAGAGAGGAGCCGCTCTGGTAAGGCGCTCGCCAGGAAATGGCTTCGGCCTTAGCCAGCTCATCATCGATGCTCTCGCCGCTCGATGCTCCCGTCAGCACACGAACCCGGAATGGCTCTCCGCGCTCATGGAGGGCCCTGGCTCGCGCAGCAAGGGCTCTGGGAATAATCTTGGCCGCTCCCGCGGGGCTGAATCCGCTGAATGAAACCGTCGCCCCGTTCGGGATGCGCTCGACGACTTCCTGGGGGGTGAGAATGGGGAATCCGGAAACGGTTGCCATGAACGTTCTCCTGTTGCCTGATTGGGTTGAAAGCTTCCGTGAGACCGCGCCCGACCTCACCTTGTTTTCTCTTGACCTCAGCCTGCCGATTGCCCGCTTGGAAGTCTCGCGACCCATTCACGCGACCTGAGTCGGCCTTCCCTGTCCAGCCATGGCTCCCCCCAATACGACGGCGACCGCGACATACTGAACCGAGGTCAGGGCCTCTCCCAGGACCAGCCACCCCAGAACCAGGCAACAGACCGGGATGAGATTGACTAAGGGCGAGGCCTTGCTGGCCGGAATGCGGCTCAAGGCAAAGTTGTAAAGGAAATAAGCCACCACGTTCACCGCTGCTCCCAGGTAAAGGACAGCGATTACGGGCTGCCATCCTCCACCTGACGGCAGCGCAGTCCCTGGCACAAGCAGGGCTGCCGTGAAAAAGACGCTGCCCGCAAAGGCCTGGACCGCTGTAAGAAAGAACGGAGAGTAACGAGC
This sequence comes from uncultured Syntrophobacteraceae bacterium, assembly GCA_937889795.1. Taxonomy (GTDB): domain Bacteria; phylum Desulfobacterota; class Syntrophobacteria; order Syntrophobacterales; family Syntrophobacteraceae; genus CALBZH01. Next base: position 1,753 of record CALBZH010000491.1, read on the forward strand.
CCCCAGATGACGACTGATCAAGGTATATCCCGTGGCAAAGATCATGGCGCCCAGCTCCAGGGAATTTCCCAGCCACGAACAGGGGGCATGCTCAGACGGACGACTGAGCCCCGTGAGAGCCAGGACTCCGAGCAACGCGACAAGCAATCCAAGAACACTCCTGATCGTGATTCTTTCAGACAGAAACAACCGCGCTCCAACGACCGTCAGTATGGGAAGGAGAGCCGTGATCATGGCTGCTTCCGAAGCGCTGGTCCACCTCAGGGCGTGCGTTTCAAAACAGAAATACAGACACGGCTCGCAGAAAGCCATGAACGCCAGGAGCTTCCAGTCTCCGGGACGGTAGTCGATCTTCCCGAAATGCTTGCTGAACAGGAAAAAAATCAGGGCCGCCACGATCATGCGACCACACATCACCACAATCGGGTCACAGGATCGCAAAGCGACCTTCATGACGATGAACGAGCTCCCCCAGAGCACCATGGCCACCACAAGTCCAAGGGCCGGAAGACAGCTGGATGAGCGGCAATCGAGCCTCATGGAGCAACCAACCCTTCTTCTGTTCCGATGAATGCGATATCCTAGCAAATCGATTCTAAAAAAAGTATAGTGTTCATAATAATCGATAGACCTTCTCGTGCAACCTTGCGCCGATGCTTGATTCTGGCCATGAATGATGGAAGACCACCTGACCGTTCCACTTGATGAGAAAAGCGAGCTCTTATGAACCGCCTTGACAACCTGAATCAGAGCCTCTCACCTCCGGGCACCCCCGTCGCACGGGGAGAATCGATGTTCTCCCACGGAGAGTGTCTCAAACGATACCTCCTGGATCCTTTTCTCGTAGGTCGTCTGGTCTTCGGCTCCATCTTCGTCGCCGCAAGCGCGGACAAGATCCTTCATCCCGGTGCGTTTGCTCAAGTGGTTTACAATTATCAGATTCTCCCCGATTCCGCCGTCAACCTCGTCGCGATTTTGCTCCCCTGGCTCGAGCTGGTCCTTGGGCTCTTGATCCTGCTCGGACTTTGGCTCCCTGGCGCCTTGATCTTGTCCAACCTGCTTCTGATCAGCTTCTCTGCCAGCCTCGCCTTCAACCTGATCCGCGGCCTGGATGTCCATTGCGGCTGTTTCAGCAGCTCGACCGCTTCCCACGCGTCGGTCTGGACCTATGTCTTGCGAGACGTCGCCTTCTTGATCTTGGGGGGATACCTCTTTAAACGAGTGTTTCGCTGAATCGCTCTCGCCCCTGTCATGGCAAGGAGCCCAGGATGCATGGCTCGAAAACCGCGACGAATCTGGACCCTCTCAAGGCCGTTTTGAAGGCTCGGCAGCTCGAGGCTTTGTTGACTCGAATTGAAGGCGAGGGCTTTATCGTCGTGGGGCCCACGAATCGCTCGGATGCGATCGACTATGCCGTTGTCCAGTCCGCCGGCGATTTGCCATTCGGCTGGACGGAACAGCACGGTCCGGGGTCCTGCCGCCTGGTACCGTCTGATGCAAGGGAAGCGTTTCGCCATTCGGTCGGTCCAACCCCTTGGAAGCGATTTCTCCTCCCAGATAATTGCGTCTACTGGAGAGCGACCC
>CALBZH010000492.1 GCA_937889795.1 uncultured Syntrophobacteraceae bacterium
ATGTTCCCATCGCCAGGCACGATCCGATGGTCACCATCCAGCACGCGAGAAGGCGCCGGTTTCGAAAGAGACCCCGTGCGATGGTCCCCACGGGTGGCCGCTCGGGTCTGCGGGCAACGATGTGGCGTGCACGCGGCAGGAAGAAGAAAACGATCCCCAGCGTGATCAGGATGATGACACCCGAGATCACGAAAACCGCCTTATAACCAAGCTCCTCGGCCATCAGCCCGCCCACGCCCGGTCCAAGGCTCATTCCAGCGTAGAGCGCCATCGTGTAATAGCCATAGGAGCGACCAAGGTGGGTTGTCGGCGAGAAATCGGCCACGTAGGACATCATGGTCGGTGCAAAAGCCGCCAATCCGACTCCGAATACCAGGTAAATGGCCATCATGCCGACCGGCGTGGCGCTGATGCAAAGGAGGAACGACGTGCACGACGCGATCAGGAGTCCGGTCAGGATGAGCAGCTTGCGCCCGATCCGATCCGACAACATCCCAAGAGGAAGCGAGAGGAGCCCGGCCATGAGCAGGAACGTGCCGTTGATGATTCCGACCTGAGCCGTGGTTGCCCCCAGTGAACGAGCGAACAAGGGCACCACCGGAATCCTCATGTAGGATCCGAGGTAATAAACATGCGTCACCACACAGCATGTGGTGAGAAGGATCCCATAGGAGGGCACCCTGATTGGTTTCGTGCTCATCGCGTGGCCTTCCCCTCCCTCGATTTGAGCGCCTCCCGCGGGGAAGCTAGGACCTCACCGCATTTGAATTGACGCCCCGTCTCGGTCATCCCTTCTCCCTCCCCTTCCACGGTTCAATCGAATTTCACACCACGATCGGACCCACGTGTCGAGCCCGTTCAGCATTCCACTCTTGGCAATCGCCGCAAGGGATGCAGGGACTTGAATACCACGACCGCGGAAGCAAGTCGATCGAGTCCAAAAACGCACCGCAGCAGCGCCCACCTGAATCGCTCTCATTGGGCGAAGGGCACCGCTCTCAAGAAGCTAGCCCCAGAATAGTGTCTAGCCTGAGAATTCATCGCCTTGTATGATAGAGAACTTGTTCGATTCGATCCCCTGAAGCTTCAACCTCTAAAATGACGGAGGGTGGTCCGTGCTGGAATTGATCGTGTTTGCATGCGGTGCCGCGGTGATGATTCTGGAAATGGTCGGAGCAAGGATCGTGGCACCGTACCTCGGATCTTCGATTGTCGTGTGGACCGCGCTCATCGGCACGATTCTGGCCAGTTTGAGCGTCGGCTACTGGTGGGGCGGCAGGATCGCTGACCGCAAGCCAAATGGAAGCGCGTTTTCGCTCATTCTGCTCCTATCCGGCGTGAGCATCGCCTTGTTAACCCTCGCAAAGGCCATGATCCTGGATTTCTGGAACGTAGCCGCCCTTCCCGTCCAGCTGGGCGCCACCGTTCTCAATGTGGCACTCTTCGCCCCATCCACCCTTTGCCTGGGCATGGTCTCCCCGTACGCCGTACGCTTAAAGATTTCAAGCGTCGACCAGGCAGGGGCTACGGCAGGCCGGCTGTACGCCATCTCGACGGTCGGAAGTATCGTGGGGACCTTTGTGGCCGGCTTTTATCTCATCGCCTCGTACGGCAGCACCGCCATCCTGCTGGGCCTTTCCGTCTCCCTGGTTCTCTTGGCACTCTTAGCGTCTCAAGCCAACCGCAGGTTGAAGCTTTCGCTTCTGTCCGTTCCCGTCCTGACCTTCACCCTCTCCTATGCCTACGAAGACCATCTAAACCAGATCGGTTTCTACGACCTGGACACGAGCTACAACCGGGTCCTCGTCTTTCAGAGCAAAGACGATCGGACTGACTGGCCGACACGCGCCATGGCGACCACGCCCCGTTACGTCCAGTCGGCCATGTACCTGAACGACCCTTTCAAGCTGGTTCTCCGCTATACGCGGTTTTTCACGCTTGCCGCGTACTGGAAGCCGCAAATGACCCGGGCTCTCGTGCTGGGCGGAGGCGCTTACTCCTTTCCGCGGTACTTGCTTTCCCGAAGTCCACAGTTACACATGGATGTTGTGGAGATTGACCCGGGAGTGACCGAAATCGCGCGGCGATTCTTCCACCTTCAAGACCTGCCGGGGCTCGCGATCCACCACGAAGACGCTCGGACGTTCATCAATCGCCCCCACGAACCGTACGACGTGATCTTCATGGACGTGTTCAACTCTCACTACTCCGTGCCCTTCCACCTGACAACCGTGGAAGCCGCGTCCCGACTTCACCAGCTCCTCAAAGAGGACGGCCTGCTCATCATGAACACCATCTCCGCGATCGAAGGCCGACACGGCCGCTTCCTTCGTGCCGAAACCGCAACGGTCCGTTCCGTGTTCAGACAAGTGAGCCTCTTCCCGTTGTTTGCCCCGACGGACGGCAACCGAAAGCAGAATGTCATCCTGGTGGCCTCAAAGAGCGATGACGAGCTGCCGACCACGCCTCCCGATGAAGAGCTCGCCGAATACCTTGCCGGTCGCTGGAATGGGCCGCTCGAAATGGACGTCGCTCTCCTGACGGACGATTACGCCCCGGTGGAAGTCTATATGGCGGGAATTGAACAATGAGGCGTCCCGGTCGAAAGCCAGAATGATCGAGCGTCAGAAGGACGCATGCACCGGGGGCTCCAGACGGTCGGTTGTGGCACCACCACGGCGGTATCACGGAAGATCGAGCACACCCCACCCCGTCTAGTCACGTTGAGTGCAATTCACGACCGCTGGTGTCGGGTGTCAGTCTTCAGGTTTCAGTCCTGACGTGACTCGTCGATATCCTTCATCTGCCTGACACCCGAAACCAGACACCTGAGCCCTTGGCTGCAAGAAGCCTTGCAACAGTCCTGAATCGCACCCTGTCGCCGTGGAAGGCGGCACGGCCAAACCAATTACCGGGTCCAAACCTTCCCCCCACGCGATGACGTGACCATGGCGGCAAGGCATGGTGCTCCCTACCCCCCGCTTGCCAAATCGCGGATGGCGTCTCCTATTTTACTGCTCGCATCCAGTCGATCCTTGGCTCGCACGAGGTGCGTCTCGGCGTCGGGGCTCTGGTGTTGCTCCAATGATCGGGCCGCCCATCTCACCATATCGAGATCCTCGTGATCGATCATCCGGACCAGGATCTCAAAACTCTCAGGCGTCCGGATTTCTCCCAGCACGGACAGCAGCCCCACTTTGAGCTCGTCGAAAGCCGTATTCTGCTTCAGGATGTCGTCGATGATCGGAACGGCACGCTCGCCTGCGCTCTCCAGGCCGGTAAGGCACATGTGGGCAAAATAGGGAAGTCTAAACATGGAAAGCTCACCAAGCAGGC
>CALBZH010000493.1 GCA_937889795.1 uncultured Syntrophobacteraceae bacterium
CCTGCGGTCATTGCTCTTGTGCTTGGTTATGTGCTGAAGTGCTGCTTTGCAAGTCATGCCGTTAATGTCCCTCAGGCGGCGTTGATCTGCTGTCTCGGCTGGCTCCTATGCTCGGCTATCGGGGCGGTTCCCTTTGTGCTCGGTATTCATAGCCATTATCTGGACGGCTATTTCGAAGCCATGAGCGGATTCACGACCACGGGCATCACCGTGTTCACGGGGCTGGATTCCATGCCGAAGAGTATCCTCTTCTGGCGTGCTCTGACTCAGTGGGTGGGGGGATTGGGAATTCTCACCATGTTCCTTGCCGCAAACCCGGGAGGCAGCAGTCACCAGCTTTTCGGGGCCGAAGGCCACAAGATCGACGTGGATCGCCCCGTGCCGGGTCTCGTTAACACGATTCGGATCCTGCTCGGCATCTACTGCCTTTTCACCCTGCTCATCATCTTGGGGCTCTGGATTCTGGGCATGCCGCTGTTCGACAGCATCTGTCACAGCTTTGCGGCTTTGGCTACCGGTGGCTATTCGCCCCACGACGCCAGCATCGAGTATTACCGTCTGAATGGCTACACCAATTATATCTGGCTGGAATATGTGCTCATCCTTGGGATGATTCTCGGGGGGATGAGCTTTGTGGTCCATTACCGCTTCCTGACCGTCACCCGAAAGGCCTGGTTTGATAATACCGAATCCCGCACCTGGTGGAGAATCATCGCGCTGTTCGTCCTCCTCATTGTGCTTGAGCGGGTGATTCGAGTTGCACCTCTCACAAAGACAATGGCCGAAGGAGTGTCCTTGTGGGTCCGGCTGGAAGAGGAATTCCGGATCGCGCTCTTTCAGGTCGTGTCGGTTCTCACGACAACGGGTTTCGCCACGCGAGACATCGGCACCAGCTATTTCGGAGAAGCTGCGCGCCAACTCTTTCTCTTGCTGATGGTCATCGGAGGATGCGTCGGATCGACGGGAGGGGGCATCAAGATCTTGCGAATCGTGATCCTGATCAAGCTCGTCGGCAGGGAGATCTTTTGTTTGAGAACACCTCCGAACACAATTGCCTTTGTCATCATTGACGGGGAGCAAGTAGACGTTGAGGAGATTCAGCGTGTCGCAACGATCTTCTTCGCCTGGATGGTGCTGTTGGCGTTTGGGGGTGGTATTACGGAGTTCTTATCGGATCTCAACGGATACCAGGCTTTTTCGGGGATGTTCTCCGCCCTGGGCAACGTTGGCCCGTGCTATTTTTCGGTCGACACCATGGCGAGCCTCCATCCGATCATCAAAATCACCTATATTTTCGGGATGTTGGCCGGCAGGCTGGAAATCCTTCCGTTGCTGTTGTTGTTCAGCCGGAAGGCATGGACCCATTGAAGGAGTTGATCGATGCGAGTGATCGTCGCGGGGGCAGGAGTCACGGGCTACCAGATCATCAAGATGCTTGTCGCGAACAAGCACGACGTGGTCGTGATCGACAAGGACCGGGAGACCTGCGAGATGGTCTACACGGAGACCGGAGCGGTGATCGTTCACGGCAGCGCAACGGACATTCGTGTTCTCGACAAGGCCGGGGCTCGGAATGCCGATGTCGTCGTCTGCCTGATTCGTAACGACGCCGACAACATCGCAACGGCCATCTTAGCCAAGAGTCTTGGCGTTCTGTCGATCATCGCCCTCTTGAGGAAGCCGGATTACGAAGAAGCTTACCGTTCGGTGGGGGTTTCAACCATCATCAGCCTGACGGATATCCTGACCCACCAGATCCTGATGGAGGTCGAGCAGCCGCGCGTCAAAAAGATCCTGACGATCGGGGGAGGCAAAGCGGAGATCTACGCCATCGAGATTCCTCCGGATGCGACGAGCGTGGGCCAGACCGTGAAAGAGATCGCTCAACGGAAGCGCTTTCCGAAGGACTGCGTCTTCATGGGCATATTCAACGAGAAGGAAGGGCGCTTCACGATTCCGCGTGGAGACGATCGGCTCAGCAAATACGACACGGTCTTCCTCGTCTCGAACAGTCAGAACATCACCGTGGTAGCGGACATGTTGACTCGCTTCACGTAGGCCGTGCGAGGGGATGGTGTGGATCACGTGTGCACGAAGAGATGGGGGACGAAGCGGCTGGCGTTGTCCGTGATGAGGGTACGCGTTTCCCGAATGCCGATTCCCGCCGATTCCTGGTCGATGACCCAGCTCCCGAGAATGGGGTAATTGTCACCAAAACAGGGAAGGGGGGCCAGTTCCTGATAGATGAAGCCCTCCGCCCCATAGTCCCCGTCCGTTTCCTGAAGTGTACACCCTTCCGAGCAGATGCGAATATTCCCTCCTTCCCGCGAGTAGATGGGCTTGCGCACATAGGATGTCATGTCGCGCGGCTCTCCCAGGTAGGTCTCCAGAAGATTGGGGTGTCCCGGATAAAGCTCCCATAGAATCGGAAGGAGCCCCTTGTTCGAAAGCAGAAGCTTCCAAATGGGCTCGATCCATTGCATTTGCCCATGGCTCTCGATGAGGTAGCGTCCAAATGTCTCTCCGAGCAGCCATTCCCAGGGATAAAGCTTGAACAGATTGGTGATCGTTCTTCCATCCAGGTCCACGAACTCCCGCTTGGCGTGGTCCCAGCCGATGTCCTCGACCGTGATAAAGGAGGTGAGGATTCCCGCCTGCTCGGCCGTGTCTTGCATGTAGGCGACGGTCACGCGGTCCTCGATACTCCCGCGTGTGCAGGCGAAATACAGCGGAAAGGCCAGGAGGTAGTCCCAGAGCTCTTTCCATTTGGCGACCAAGCGCTCGTGGATGGAATTGAACTGGTCGGCTTCGGGGTGGACATCCTGGAGCCAGAACCATTGAACGACACTGGACTCGAGAAGGGAAGTCGGCGTGTCGGCGTTGTATTCCAGGAGCTTGGGAGGGGACTTGCCGTCGTAAGCGAGATCGAATCGGCCGTAGATGGCGGGAGGCTCTTCTTCCCAGGTGAGCTTGATGAGGGGTACGGCTTCGGGTGGGATGGCGAGATCGTCGAATCGGTCGTGGTCGATCACGTGCTGGGCCGCGGCCATGAGATCGGAAGAGCGTCGTGTAGGGAAAGAGTGTAGATCTCGGTGGT
>CALBZH010000494.1 GCA_937889795.1 uncultured Syntrophobacteraceae bacterium
CAGCGACCTCTGCGTCCCGAACGCAGCGCTCTACCAGGCTGAGCCACGTCCCGACGTGAGGATGGATCTTTAGCAAAAAACGGGGTATCTGTCCATAGCTTTCGGGGAGGGCGAACGAGTCGTTGTCGTCGTTGCGCTTGCGCGAGGCTTGGCTGGCGCAACGACCGTGGGAGAGGTCGGGGCTGGGTCGACATGAAGGTGAGTCAATGGGCGGTTCAGAGGAAGGGCAGCCGCGGGTGACCGAGCCTGCGGGCGAGGCGCCGGAGCAGGGGGAGGACAAGGTTGCGGTCCTCCAGGGGAAGACTGCTCTTTTCCCTCATCTGCCGGGGGTCTACCTCTTCCGCGATTCCAGCGGGACCATTCTTTACGTCGGGAAGGCGATTGACCTCAAGAAGCGCGTCGTGAGCTACTTTCGAAGCGGCGGCGCGGTGACTCCGAAGACCCGGGTCCTCGTCTCCCGTTCGGCGGACCTCGAATACGTCGTGACGGCGAACGAAAAAGAGGCACTGCTGCTCGAGGCGAGCCTCATCAAGAAGCACCGCCCTCGCTACAATGTGGTGCTGCGCGATGACAAGAGCTACCCGGTCCTGCGAATCGATCTCGCGGAGCCATTCCCCCGCCTGGAGGTGGTGCGTCGTCTCCATCGGGACGGGGCCCTCTACTTCGGTCCTTACCCATCGGTCCTCTCCCTGCGCGACACCCTCAAGGTCATCAACCAGCTTTTCCCGCTGCGACTCTGCAGAGGGCGGAAGCTCGTTCCTCGAGATCGGCCGTGCCTGAATTTCTCCCTCGGGCGTTGTCTGGGTGCTTGCGCCGGCAAGGTTTCGAAGGAAGACTACCGGAAAGTGGTCGATGAGGTGGTACTCTTTCTGCAAGGCAAGACCGACGCGCTTCAGCAGGAGCTCAAAGCGCGTATGGAAGAGGCCGCCGCCGTTCTGGCGTTCGAGCGGGCGGCGTTCTACCGGGACCGTCTCCGAAGCATCGCGGCGATGCTGGAAAAGCAGCACGTCGTGAGCGACCGTTTTTTGAACCAGGATGTGCTGGGAATTCAGCAGGAAGCGGATGCGACGGAAGTGGTGGTCCTCTTCGTGCGCCAGGGTGTTCTGGTGGGCCAGCGCGCCTATGACCTGAAGGATGCTCCGGGTGAGCCGGCGGAGCTCCTCGGTGCTTTCGTGCAGCAGTTTTACGGCGAAGGGCGGACCATTCCGGATGAAGTCCTCCTTCCTCTACCACTCGAGAGCGAGGACCTCCTTGCGGAGTGGCTGAGTGACCTCAAGGGCAAGCGGGTGCGGATCTGGCCCGCGAGCCGTGGCGACCGAAAGCGGCTCCTTGAAATGGCTGCGGCCAACGCGCGCGAGCGGCATGCCAGCCGACGCCGGTCCCGACAGAAGAGCGAAGCCCTGCTCACGGGACTCCTGCGCGCCCTGAAGCTTCCAAGGCTTCCGATGCGCATGGCCTGCGTCGATATCTCCAACATCCAGGGGCAGCACGCCGTGGGGTCCCTCGTTGTGTTCGAATCGGCTCAGCCCGACAAAGGCTCCTACCGTCACTTCAAGATCACCTCCAAGAGCGAGCCGGACGACCCCGCGATGATGGCCGAAGTGGTGGAGCGCCTGGTGTCGAATGAACAAGCTCTGTTCGAGAGCCTGGACCTTCTGGTTTTGGATGGAGGGAAGGGGCAGCTGAACCGAATCGAGCAGTTGCTCCGGGAAAAGGGACGGGAAGGGGCGGTTTCGCTCATCTCCATTGCCAAGGAGCGCGACGAGGATGTGGGGGACAAAGGCAAAGGGTTGTACGAGAAAATCTATATCCCGGGCAGGAAGAACCCGGTCATGCTCTCGAAATTTCCCGACATCCTGCATCTGCTCATGCGGCTTAGGGACGAGGCCCACCGGTTTGCGATCTCCCACTACCAGGCCACCCACCGGAACGAGCTGCTGACGTCGGTGCTCGACAAAATTCCGGGGGTGGGGCCACGGCGGCGCCAGGTGCTCTTGCAGCATTTTTCGGGGATTGACGCCATTCAGCGTGCCAGCGTCGAGGATTTGGCGAGCTTGCCGGGCATTACGGCGGATCTTGCTGCGGCCATTCTGCGAGAATTGGGCGGGGTGGGAGAAGGGACGGAAGGGACCCGAGGGACATGAGGGGAGATGGGCGGCTCTGAGGGGAAAGAGTTGGGATAAAAGCCTGTGGCTGCCGTTGTCTTCGCGTCTCCCCCTCTCCGTGACTCCCTGTCAGTCCCTCTCCCCCTCTCCCGGTCCCCCTGTCTTTCCTTCCTCGCGTGTGTATTGGAGCAAGCGTTGGCTGATGCTTCGGAGCTCGGGGTCTTTGATTTGCCTGAGGAGGGTTCTTTCCTCCGGGGTGAGCTTGCGTCGTGGGGCTTTGCGCTTTCTTGCGCTCGAGGGCTGCTTGGCGGTTTTCTTCTTATTGAGGAGCTTGCGGTTCGGATTGAGCTCAGGGGGGGCTTCGGGCAGCTCGCCAACGCGGATCACCAGCCGCTCGACCAGGAGCTGCTCGCGGGTCCCGTTGATTCTGGATAGCAGAAGGGCCCGGCTCATCTCCAGATGGTGCTTCCAGACCGAGTCTCTGGCCACAACCAGAAGGGTCTTGTCCTTGAGCGATACCGGCCGCGACGCGCTGGCTGCCTGCTCGCCCACGATATCCTGCCAGTCGCCGATGGGGTTGGCGGTGAAGGCCGGGTGCTCCCGGATGATGCCGGCAAGCAATGGACCCAGGGGTGTGGGGGATCCGCGCTTTCTCAATCGGACGCTTCCGGGGGCTTGGCGACCGACGGAGCCGGCCGGTCGAGACGGCGGATGAGCTGCTGGATCTCCAGGAAGTGGTGCTTCAGTGCCTCCAGCAGCACCACGGTGTCGCTGCTTTGGAAGGGCAGTCGCGACAGGAAATGGTCGTAGAGCAGGTCATCCACGTTGGACAAATAAAGCTCCTCGATCCGCCGGATCAAGCCTCCCACTAGGTGCAGGGCGATGGCGAGCGCGCTGACCTGAGCCACCGGCACCACGTTCCCGATGAGGGAGTGGAAGGTCTCCGCCAGGAGCTCGCGCTGGCCCGACAGGGCCGGCTGCAGCTGAATGTAAAAGAGCCAGACCGACTGCAGCAGTGCCAGCACGGGGAGGGGCCACAGCAGCCACCGGTAGGGAGCCCAGGATCCCGAGAACACCTGCCAGTCAATCGGAAGAGCACACGTCTGAACTCCAGTCACGAGTGGATATCTCGTATGCCGT
>CALBZH010000495.1 GCA_937889795.1 uncultured Syntrophobacteraceae bacterium
GATATCCACTCGTGACTGGAGTTCAGACGTGTGCTCTTCCGATCTGTTTTCATCCTGGACCGCTTTCACGACGAGGCGGGCATCGTCCCCGATGATGCCCGAGGCGCAGGTGGTCACCACGCAAAGCGGCCCCCGAGACGATTCGGCCGCCTGACGCACGGCTTCCTCCAGCGCCCCGTTCCCGCCGAAGATCACGGTGTGCTCGTCCATCTGGGAGCAGTGGATCTGGGGAACCCCCCTGTCAAAGCGGGCCCCGTAGTGGTCCCGCAACCGCCGGGCAGCCGATACCAGCCCCTGGCTCGAAAGGTAGGCGCAGCTCCGCGGCCCATGGACCAGGGTGGACGCGTCGCGAATCTGGGTCACGGTGTGGACGGCGCCGTTGAAGGCACAGCCGAACAGAACGGATTGGGTACGTACTCCCTTTGAGCAGTACCGCTTGGGAGGGGGGATGGGCAGGGATGGTGCTGCTCCAAGCCCGTTGGCCACGGCAGGGACCAAGGAGAAGGCAAGGGGTGCTTCCTCCTCGGCAAGAAACGGTGCAACCGCCGGAGCCCCCACTTCATGGGAGATTCCGTGCACGATCCGCTCGAGCTCACCGGCCGTTAGAGGACGCGCGTTGAAGCGCGGGGCGTCATTGGCCACGTAAGCCGCAAGGCGGTGGAACTGATTGGCGAGCTCGGTACCGGGAAACGCTTCGACGATGGTCTGCCCCAACGCTTCGGCTTCGCTGAAGCGCTCGCTGCGCGGAAACCGGGCCACAATGGGCAGCCGGACCGCCCGGGCGAAGCGCTCGACGCGCTCCGCCTCCTCTTCCAGGTTGCGCTCATTGAAGCAGATCCCGCCCACCCGGGGGCCTCGCCCCTCGTAGTTGCGGATGCCGCGCAAAATGTTGTTGGCGGCGTAGAGCGCCATGAGCTCCCCGGACGTCACGATGAAGACCATCTCGGCGTAGTCGTCCCGAAGCGGCACGGCAAAGCCCCCACAGACCACATCGCCCAGCACGTCGTACAGGACGATGTCGTGCTGGTGCCGCTCGATTCCCAACTGCTCCAGCAGATCGAAGGTACTGAGGATCCCCCGGCCCGCACAGCCGACACCTGGCTCGGGACCTCCCGCCTCCACGCACGATACACCGGCATATCCCGTGTGAACGATGGCATCGAGACGCCGTGCCGCGGGAGGCGTCCGGCGCTGGTAGTCCAGGGCCGAAGCAATGACTCGTCCGCCCAGGAGCAGCCGGGTCGAATCCTGCTTGGGGTCGCAGCCCACCTGGAGGACCCGTAGACCGGCACCTCCCAGGGCGGCAGACAGGTTGGCCGCAAGCGTGGACTTCCCGATCCCCCCCTTGCCGTAAAGGGCAATCCGTTTCATTGAGCACCCTCTTGAGCAGCCCTCCTGCGAGCCTTTCGACAAACCTCGCAGCGTACGGTTCCGTCATAGGCGTACTTCACGAAACCTGTTCCACAGTCCTTGCAAGCAGCCACGATTTTCATGGCTCGGGATTCCTGCATGCCCGCGGGATCCGGCTGGTGCCTCGCCCAGCGGGCAAAACAAGACAGGTCGGAAGGGCGCCTTTCGAGCTCAAATGAGAGCCCTCCCGGAGGATGGACTTCAACCTTAAAACGCATGATCACCTCCACACCACCTCCGGCGTGCCATGCGGAACGCTGCAAAGCACGCCGGAGTGAACCTCCCTTGCGTATTTCAGAAAGCCAGCTTCACGCCCCCGCTGAACGTCCTTCCCGTCATTGCGTAGCCGCTCTCCGTATAGTCTTCATCCAAAAGGTTCTGGACGCGCAAGAATGCCGAGTAGTTCTTGAGAAACGTGTAGGTGAGCGCCGTATCGACGGTGACCGCGGATGGCTCTTCCCAGTTTACCCTGCTGTAATTGGGGCCATAGAGGGGAATGATCTTTTCATCCTGCCAAGCTACCCGCACGGAGGTGGTGAGATCATGGGGCAGCTTCAAGGCGAGGAGACCACTGATCTTGTTCCGGGGCATGTAGGTGCTTCGAGTCCAGTCTTCATCATTCTCGACCTTCGAATCGACATAGGTATACGCGAAGTTCAGTTTCAGCCACCGCCACGGTGTGATGTCGACGTAGGTTTCAATACCCTGGGTCCGTGCTCTGTCGGCGTTCACGTATTTCATCGCGAAGCCGTCATATTGGATAAGGTCTTTGAAATCCGTGCGAAACCAGGTCAGTCCCACCGTGATTTTCTTGTCGAGCAGCGTCTGGTCTATGCCAACCTCATAGCCAACGCTCTCCTCGGGCGTCAAGTCGGGGTTCCCGATCGTATAGACGGTGCCGTTCCAGACATATCCCCCATAGATCTCGTAAAGGGACGGTGTGCGATATCCAGAGCCCACATGAGCGTGGACCTTGGTACCGAGCTGCTTAAACAGGTAGGCTGCGGAAGCTTCCCCAACGAGCTTGGAATCAAACTCCTCGGGGTAATTGAAGCGGCCTCCGAAATTGAGGAAGAGAGATTCGTCCAAAAACTTGAGGCTCGCCTGGGTGAACAGGTCCCAGTTGTACCAGTGCTCTTTGTAATACACCGGGCTGTAGTCCTCTTTGCTCGGGTTGTTGGGCTCCTGGCCGTCGTAGTAAGCCTGCTTGAAATCGAGCCCTCCGATGAGGGTGAGCCAATCAGTGACCCGAAAGTTGTGTTGGGTTTCCAGGTATCCGGTGGAGCCGTCATAATTGGACTGGTTGCCGTCGACCGTGGGTGTCCAGAAATAATGGCGCTGGGTTTCCGCGTAGGAGCTCTTCACGGAATAGCTCCAGCAGGGAGAAACGGCGTGGTTCACCGTGAGGCCATACAGGGCGGAGAGGCCTTCCCGATGTTGGTCTGGATCGGCGGTTTGTGTCACAAGGTTGCCACGGGAGTCCAGTTTGGGAGTGGTCTTGGCCATGGCAAGGTCGGAATCGTTGAATAGCGAGGTGAATTCGAGCGTGATGTCCGGAGTGATACGGAATCCGGCCCCGCCGGAGAAGCCGAAATTCTCGTACCAGAACCTGTGTTTTCCACCGTATTTCGGACCGTCCGATCTGACATAGATCGGGTCAAAATCAATGTAAAACGAATCCTTGCCAACGAAAAAACGCCCATTTTCTGTGAATGTTCCATACTCTCCGAATTCACTGCGGACTTCCGCCCCAATGCCGCGCTTCCACTTGTCGGAAATGAGGTCGATGACCCCGCCCATGGCTTGCGATCCGTACAGGGTACTCTGTGTGCCCTTGAGGATTTCGACCCGCTGCATATTGCTTGGCGAATACAAGTCCCCGAGAAAGTACGTGAGAGCACCCTGAGGGTCTGCCTCGTCCTTAACGGGGAAGCCGTTGTACTGAAACTGGATGTACTGACTTGGCACGCCCCGGATGTTGAGATGAGACCACTGCCCCGTCCCCCCGAGCTGCCGAAGGTAGACACCCGGTTCGCTGTCAAGGAGCTCAGGAATGAAATAATCCTGCTGTGCGTCCCTTTCTTCCCTGGTCACAACGCTCACGCTCTTCGTCACTTGCGAGAGCGGCGTTTCGACTCTTGTCGCCGTAACGACCACAGGCTCGATCTCGGCCGACGCCTCCGGGACCTGTTGCTTTTCGGATCCGGTCGGAGCTTGGGCTGCTTCCTCCAATTCTAGATCCCCGGAAGGCTGCGCAAGAAGTGGAGTGAGCGCGAACAGCGAGCAAAAAAGAGCCAAAACGAGGATGAGCCGGGACTTCATCAAAGGAAACCTCCTTTCCCCCCTCGGGGAACGTTGGAAGGTGATCGCATCGACCAGGTCTCCTGACTCTCGTTCATCCTACTCGCCGCGCCTTCCCATCACGCCTGAGACATGACAGTGGCATGGATGCGGCTTTCGTCCCGATCACAGTCGCGGGGCGGTGGGAGTCTTTCACTCCCTTCCCTTGGATCGATGCAGTGGCAGTCTTCTGTCTTTGATAGTCTTCTAGTCGAAGTGAGCGAAAACCGTCTTCAGGTGGTCCAGCCAGATGTCGACGATCTCCGGGTACTCGGCGGTGCCCTTCATCACCGCCTCACAGGCGATGCCCTTCTTGGTGAGCTGGGACTTCCAGCTGTCGGGCTCGCTCCCGGCCATGTCGTTCATGGCATGGTCCCCGGCCACGGCCATGAACGGGATGAGATAGACTTTCTTAATCTTTTTGGCCTCGAGCTTGGCCATGACGTCCTCGATACCGGGATAGCCTTCGACGGTCGCCACATGGACGTTTGGATCAAGGTCCGAGAAGACCTGGCTCATGGCGGCGTAGATGGCATCCGACGGGTGCTTTTCGCTTCCGTGTCCCATGAGGACGACGGCATCCTGGGGCTTCCTGCTCGCGGGGATGTTCTTCAACATGGCTTTCGCCGCGCGGACGTGGTCTTCGTGGGAGGAGAGGAGCGGCCACGCTACAAGAATTTTGTCGAAGCCACCCTCCAATTGCCCGAACAGATGGGCGTTGCGCATGAGATTGTGAAACTCCACCCCGGGAATCGTGTGCAAGGGAAGCACGGCCACGTGGGTGAAGCCCTCATCCATGAGCTTCACCATGGCTTTCTCGGGGGAATCAAGCACCTTGCCCTCCTTGGCAAGCTTGTTGCGCACGATCCTCGACGTGTATCCCCAGCGGACCTCGACCCCAGGGAAAGCCTGCTTCACGCTGGATTCCACCTTGTCGAGCGCTTTTTGGGCATCGGGAACCGTGGTTCCGAACGCCGCGATGAGGATGGCCTTCTTCGCCTCCCGCTTCTCCCCGTGGGCCGCAAATGCAGTTGTGCTCGAAACCAGAGCGATTCCCACCAGCAGAGCCATAACTGTGAGCCACTTTCCGTGCATCTGATCCTCCTCCATGGTGATGACATGCCCGAATGGTTGCTTCTCGTTCGATCGTACTCCTCGTACGATCCGAATCCTCCCTTAACCGTCGTGGGCCCTGCATCGACGGAAGCTCGCGTCCCAACCCGTCAGCCGCACAGGCGAACGGGCTTCCCCTTGGATGCAAAGCTCCCCCGGACAGCGTCATACGCGACGGTCATGAACAACACTTCCCCGACCCCTCCGGCGATCAGGTGGACCCAGCCGGAGGCGATGTCTTCTTCCTTGAATGCCAGACTGACGGCGGAAACGCCCATGGAACGGGAGGTTGCGATGAGATCCTCCATTTCCGATGGTGAGCTCTCGCCTTTCTCCTCGCTCACGTACAGGATCATCCCTCGTTTCATTCGAAGCCTTTCGCGTGGGTAGAGCACCCGGGAGTGTGGTCTCCCGGGCGGCTAAAGGGTTGAGGGTACCATTGAGGAGAAAAACGGTGCGGGGCCGATGCGCCTTTTCGACCCCAAAAAAAAATCCCTAGAGCTTTTGGCCCTAAGGATTGCACCCTGGTTCACTTGATCCTTGAATGGCTGGCCCGGTATCTCCACGTACCGGTTCACCTTACTTTCATCAGGCAGGTCTTCTGACTCACGGATCGCTCTACTCTCCGAGCCTTCCCATCATGCTTGCAGCATCAACAGTGGCTTGATCGGATTTCGTCCCCGTTCACAGCGGCGGGACCGCTCCCGAATTGCACGGGATTCCCTTTTAAACAAGTGTACCTGATGGAAATCAATTTTTCGGTGGCACATTTCTAATTCAGGACAAGGGCTCTTGTCAAGGACCATGATCGGTCGACCCAGGATTGTTCAAGAAACCCTCAAGATCGACACGACCGAGACGGGCGGGAGAAATGTCTCCACGTGGCAGGGAATTCTCGTCGGCGTCGGGGTCACCTTTGGCCTGACGGGCTTCGCCTGAGGTTTGAGCGTCCGACGATCGAGGCAGCCCAAACGCTCCGCATCAGGATGAATCCCTCGAAACGATGAGCACCCTCGTTGAGGGAGCGGGTTCCACCCGGAATCACCCGCCGGCCCACTCCTTCGCGAATTGCCTGACCTCCTTGCTCAAGTCTTCCTTGACCCTGACCCAGCTTAGATCCCAAAGAAGAACGGGGGAGACTTCCCGATCCGCCTCCTCGAAGTCGACCAGCCCCTTGAGGAAGAGCAGACGGTTGAAACGGATCCCCTTTTGATCCTCCACCACCTCGGCGAGCAGGTCTGCCAATGGCAGGACTGCGCGGGTCAGGCAATAGAGATCGATGAAGTCTTTCTTGCTGCCTCGACTGGCGATGGAGAAGAGCTTCAGGCGTCCGATATCCACGGGATCAGCCACCGTTACGCTTGCATCACCCAAAGTGAGGGTGTTGGGAGGATGTTTGAGTGGAATCCTCTCCCGTATGAAATCCACCTTCACGCCATCGATCATCAGCTCGCAATGGCCTGATGTCTGCCCCATCACGATGGCACTCATTTGGAGGGATGGCAATTCTTCCAGCACGTCACGATAATCTGAGCCCTGCGGGAAGAAGAAATCAAGATCCACCGACACTCGATGCCCCAACTGGAGGGCGAGACCCGAGCCACCGGCAAGGTAACTCGATCGCATCGATCCAAATGAGCTCAATCCCAGGAGCACTCTCCAAACGGTGTCGGGTATCGTTTTACGGTACATGATTCCATGTCCCAATCGAGGAGGACACTCCAGAATTTTCTGGATCTCCTGGAGAGCGAGCGGCTCGTGGACAGCGTCTTCCTGAGCCCCTCGCATCCGTAAGTCCGCAGGAGAAACCGGCAGGCCGGCTCATCGCCGCGCTCCATCAATCGACTCATGATGAAGTGCGATGAGCGCTGGACCGAGAGACTCTCAAAATCCACATCCCAGAAAAATGGTTTGAGAAAATCGGGAAGCTTCTGTGTTTCTTGATGCTCCAAATCTTCTTATACCTCGTGAGCCCGTTTCCGGAGGAATGACAGTCCCCAAAAAACCTTTGGGATGTGTCTACCCCAGGCAACTGTAACTGAATTGGCTCAAGCTGCAAGCCTTGTTTGCAGTTGGCAGACATCCCGAATGCCTTCACCGAAGGCTCGGCATCCAGCCTCCGAATGAATGCATTCGGCCCAATATCCACCAACCTCTTTTACTGGACTTCCCCTTGTGGGGCGCTTCAGGCTCACCGCCTCTGGAACCAGTACCAGGCCGAGGGGTGACCGTTTTCCCTGCCGACCACGCGGCGCACCTTCGCAAAATCGCTCTTGAGCAAAGATTGCACCCCCTCGGAGGCAATGCCCCAGGTCCCGCCCCGCCAGGGGCGCGGAAGCCAGGCGTAGAGCATGTAGCAGCTCCCGGGCTGCGTCAGGCGAGTCAGCTCGGCGGCGTACTTCAACCGCTGCGTTTCGCTGAGAACGAAAAGACAGCCGATGTCGAGCACGTAGTCGAAGGGTCCGGTCAGCATGCTCAGATCAGCCACATCCGCGGCGTGAAAGGTGATCGTCAAACCAGCGGCAGCCGCCTTGCGACGGGCAATCCGGATGGCTCGGGGCGCGAAATCCACGCCCGTGACCTGCCAGCCATGGCGAGTCAGCGTGATCGCGTTGGTCCCGGTGCCGCACCCGAGATCCAAGGCTCTTCCCGGCGGGGTGTTGGCGATGAATTCCATGACCTCGGGCGGCGTCACCTGGGTATCCCACGGGGTTTGCCCGCGCCAGTAGCGCCACTCGAACCCCAGCCGGCTCCGACCGAGCCGATCTTTCACGCTCTGCAGCATGTCGCCCTCCCTGCGACGGGATGGATGGGACCGAGCCATTGGTCATTCGAGCCAGAGCAGCCCAAGATCGATCTCGACCTCGGAAAAAGGCTCCGCTCGCACTTTGGCCGACTTGGCGTAGACTCCCAGGACGACCCAGTGCTCGGGCTCCAGCCGAAAGACCTCCAGGGTCTTGAGGATTGGGTCAACGAGCCAGGCGTAAGGCACCTGATGTCGAGCGCAGATCGGCATCTTTTCCGTCCGGTCCACTTGAGCGGTGGTCGGGGAGAGAATCTCGCAGATCCAATCCGGGGCCACCGAGATCCAGTTGTGGGGCCCTTCGACCGGAAA
>CALBZH010000496.1 GCA_937889795.1 uncultured Syntrophobacteraceae bacterium
AAGGGGGGTTGGGGGGTGTTCTCTTGCCCGGCATAGCTTCTTTGACGGAGGGCTACGCTTTCACGAACTCGCTCTTGGGGGCGCCACACGGCGGGCACGTCCAGTCATCCGGCAGATCCTCGAAGCGGGTGCCGGGCGGAATTCCGTTGTCAGGGTCTCCGACGGCCGGATCGTAAACATAGTCGCAGATCGTGCAAACATATTTGTCCATGAGATTCGCTCCTGTAATGCGAGTCGACGGGGTTCACGATTCCCATGCGATGCAGGAATCGGGGCAGGTGGCGATCGCATCTTCGATACACGCTTCGTCGCCGCCTTCCGGTTGGATAACTCTGGCCTTTTCGGTAGTTTCATCCAGTTCGAACACATCGGGGCAGAGCTCGGCGCAAGCTCCGCACCCCACACAGCAGTCTTCATCGAGCGTCACTTTGCGTGCCATGTCACACCTCACTGTTTTCCCCTCACCTCCTCCGCCATCCCACAGCGGAGGCGAGCAATCGAGCGATCGCGAGCTTAGGCAGCCAGCAACAAAGACGTGTCCACACGTGCCGTAAGCACATTTCGGTGGCGCCGCCGTGGAAGGCGGCGCTACCGTCACGGTCGACAGGACGCCCAATTGTTGCCTGTCGCCTTAATGCCCCGTCCCAAAGGCAGCCGCCTGCGATGAGCCGTCAGATCGGCGGTGCAATCGTCACCAGAAGCCGCAAGTCGGTGATCGCCTTCAGGCCGTGCGGCTCGCTGATCTCGGAGACGACCACGTCCCCCGGTTTGGCCGGAAACGACGCTCCGTCCTTGCCGAGGAACTCCCCTTCCCCTTCGATCACCGTCAAGCTCACTTCGCCCTCGATGTCGTGGGAGTGGATGGGCAGCACCTGCCCGGCCTTGAAGTTGAAATTAAGGATCTTGAAGTAGGGGGAATCGTGCACCAAAAGCCTTTTGAAGGCCAGGTCATCGAATCCGTTGGCTTCAAAAAGATTGATCTTCTTCATGGTCATGCTCCTTTCACGGGAGTCGTTCATTGCACGGCTATGGCCTGACGGAACAGCGGCCAGGCCCGTTCGACATGTTTGGCGGCATCGAAGGTCCCTTCGCTCAAATGCCAGAGAATCGCGGAGGGTTGAATGACCCCGAGGAAGAGGACCGCTGCCGTCTCGGGGCTCACCTCGGGCCGAACTCGCTCCTGCGCCTGCCCGTTGCGGATGATGGCGGCGACCTCGGCGAGATATGCCTGGATCGTTGCGAGAAGGCGTGCCTTCCTTTCCGGGTGCCCCGCGTAGATCTCGCCCGAAAAAAGCATCCGGGGGAGCGAATGGTGCTCCAGGATGAGCCGGACGTGCAGCGCCAGGAGACGCCTCAGCTGATCGAGGGGCTCGTCCGATTCCTCCGTGACGACGCGGACGTTGCCCAGGAGCCGCTGACGAAGGGCGTCAACCACCGCGTCCAGCACCTCCTCCTTGTTGCGGAAGTGTCGGTAGATGGCCGACGGGACGATCCCGACGGACCGGGCCAGGGCCGCCATGCTCAACCCGTTCAGTCCCTGAGTCGCGAGCAGGTGGAGGGCGGCCCGGGCGATCTGCTCGCGTCGCACTTCGTTGGTCAGCTTTTCGATGCTCATCGCTTTCGCTCCAATGTGAATACTTGTTCACATATTAAAACCTGTTATATTGCGTGTCAATTGGGCTCAACAATTCACATCATCCCCAGAAAGCAGGCGACGTTTTTTGCTCGCGATCCTGATCAACCGTGGTAGTAAATAGAAGAATTCCGGGGCACGCGTCCGGGAGGCTTCCCTGCCGCCGGATGGCGATCGACAGAACCGGTCACGAACAGAAGGAGAAGATCCATGCAAAGCTCAGGTCAGGCGGTCCTCAAACCGACGGCGCCCAACGAGGGCCTTCTGGATGTCGCCCAGATGGCCACCGGCGTGGCGCTGATCCTTTTCATGTGGAGCCACATGATGCTGGTGGCGAGCGTCAACCTTGGCTCAGGGGTCATGAATGCCATCGGCGCCTTTCTGGAGGACCACTACCTGGCCCAGCTGGGCGGTCCTGCCGTGGCGCTCCTGTTTCTGATCCATTTTGCCCTGGCAGCGCGCAAGATTCCCTTCCGCCCCAAGGAGCAGGCGAACATGTGGGAGCACAGCCTGAGGCTGCAGCACACCGACACCTGGCTTTGGGTCGTGCAGGCCTTCACCGGCATGGCCATCCTGGTGATGGGATGCGTGCACATGTGGACGGTCCTGACGAATCTCCCCATCACGGCGGGCAAGAGCGCGTTCAGGATCCAAGGCGGCTGGTGGCTTCTCTTTTATATGGTGCTGCTTCCGACCGTTGAGCTCCACGTGGGCATCGGCCTGTACCGCATCGGCGTCAAGTGGGGCTTTGTCACGCGCGCCCAGCGGTCCTATGTGAAGAGCCTGGAAAACCGCGTCACGCTGGCTTTCATCGTCGTCGGAGCGCTCACGCTCATCACGTTCTACTTCATCATCACGGCGGTCCCGAAGCCATGAGCCGGATTTCATGACAGCGTCCACGGGATGAGATGACACTTCCAACTCCGAGCATAGAGGAGTCAAACCTTGGAAACGATCACCACCGACCTGTTGTGCATTGGAGCCGGGCTTGCGGGGGAGCGCGTTGCGGTTGAGGCGGCGGCCCGAGGATTCGAAACCATTTGCTTGAGCATCGTGCCCCCCAGGCGCTCGCATTCGTCGGCAGCCCAGGGCGGGATGCAGGCGTCTCTGGGGAACTGCATCAAGGGCGAGGGGGACAACCCCGACGTCCATTTCGCCGACACGGTGAAAGGATCCGACTGGGGGTGCGACCAGGAGGTAGCGCGCCTTTTTGCCGAAACGGCGCCCATCGCGGTCCGGGAGATGGCTCACTGGGGCGTCCCGTGGAACCGGGTCGTTCCCGGCAAGAGCACCTATTTCAAGGCCGGCAAGGAATTCGAAAAGATCGAGCTGCCCGAAAAGGAAGGGCTGATCACGGCCCGCGACTTCGGCGGAACGGCTAAGTGGCGCACCTGCTACACCTCGGATGGGACCGGCCACACCCTGCTCTTCACCATGGACAACGAAGTGGTACGGCTCGGCGTCACGGTCCACGACCGGGTGGAAGCGGTGAGGCTCATCCATGACGGCGAAACCTGCATGGGAGCCGTCGCGCGGTGTCTCCGGACCGGGGCGCTTCGCGTCTATCTCGCCAAGGCCACCCTCATTGCGACCGGGGGCTACGGGCGGTTGTATCGCGAAACGACCAACGCCGTGATCAACGACGGCTCGGGCACCATCCTGGCTCTGGACACGGGGATTGTCCCCTTGGGGAACATGGAGGCCGTCCAGTTCCACCCGACGGGGATCGTTCCGACCAACATCCTGGTCACCGAGGGCTGTCGCGGGGACGGCGGGACTCTGAAGGACGTCAACGGGGAGCGGTTCATGGACAAATACGAGCCGGCCAAGCAGGAGCTCGCGTCCCGGGACGTGGTCTCACGCTGGATGATGCACCACATCCGCCAGGGGCTCGGCGTGAAGAGCGCCTACGGGGACCATCTCTGGCTGGACATCCGGCACCTCGGGGAGCACCACATCAAGACCAAGCTCCGGGAAGTCGAGGAGATCTGCAACAGCTTCCTGGGCGTGGACCCCATCACCCAGATGATCCCTGTGCGGCCCGCCCAGCACTACAGCATGGGGGGCGTGCGCACCAACAAGGACGGAGCGGCTTATGGCCTGAAAGGCCTTTTCGCCGCGGGCGAAGCCGCGTGCTGGGACATGCACGGACTCAACCGCCTGGGCGGGAATTCCCTTGCCGAAACGATCGTTGCGGGAAAGATCGTCGGGGAGAAGATCGCCGACTTTCTGGAGGGTTATGAGGTCCACTTCAAGAGCGCGTGTATCCGGGAAGCCGTCAAGCACCACCAGGAGCGGGAAGACCGGCTCATCCGGGGCAAGGACGGTCGGGAGAATGTGTTCGTCCTCCGCACCGTCATGCAGGATGTGCTCATGGACAAGGTCGGTATTTTCAGAAACGGTGAGGATCTCCAGAAGGCGGTGGATGGCCTGCAGATCATCTATGAACGCACTGCGAAAATTGGGCTTCGCTCGAGCGGCGTCGGCGCGAACCCGGAGCTGGCCCTGGCCCTGCGCTTCCCCGGGATGGCGCGGCTGGCCCTGTGCGTCGCCGCGGGGGCTCTGGCCCGCACCGAGAGCCGGGGCTGCCATGCCCGCGAGGACTATCCTGAGCGCAACGACCGCGACTGGCTGAAGCGCACCCTCGCCACCTGGAAGGAAGGGGATTCGCTCCCAACGCTAACCTACGAGCCCAATTCCAAGGTCTGGGAGCTTCCCCCCGGCGATCGGGGCTACGGTGTGTGCAAGATCATTTCGTCCGAGGACCCGGTGGTTTGCGGCATCGAAAAACCGCTTCCCGACAGCATCGAATGAGGGGGGATTCCATGGAGAGAGCTCTGAAGTTCAATATCTTTCGTTACAACGCGATGGACCCGCGGTCGGTGCCCCAAATGCAGACCTTCTACCTGGACGAAACCGACAGCATGACACTTTTCATCGCCCTGAACCGAATCCGGGAGGAGCAGGACCCGAGCCTCCAGTTCGACTTCTGCTGCCGCGCCGGGATTTGCGGCTCTTGTGCCATGCTGATCAACGGGAGGCCGGACCTGGCGTGCCACACCAAGACCAAAGACCTCCCGGCGGAAATCACCCTGATGCCGCTTCCCGTCTTCAAGCTGATCGGCGACCTGTCGGTAGACACGGGAACCTGGTTCCGCGCCATGAACGAAACGGTCCAGTCCTGGATCCACACGGACCGGACGTTCGATCCCAAGGCCACGGAAGAGCGCATGAGCAACGAGGAGGCCGAAGCCATCTACGAGCTCGAGCGCTGCATCGAATGCGGCTGCTGCGTGGCGGCGTGCGGCAAAGCCAACATGCGTCCCGATTTCATGGGGGCCGTCGCCTTTAACCGAATCGCCCGGTTCATCACGGACCCGCGGGACAAGCGCACCATGAAGGAGTACTTCGACGTGGTGGGGACCGAGGAGGGCATCTTCGGCTGCCTGGGGCTCTTGGGGTGTGAGGACATTTGCCCGAAGCATCTGCCGCTGCAGGACCAGCTGGGAATGCTCCGACGCAAGATGGGCTGGACGGCCGTACGCCACCTCTTCGACGGCTTGTTGGGCAAGACGGCCTGAGCAACCGAAGTCTTTGGGAACGACTCTAGGGACGGTGCAACCCGACACAACCATCTCTGCCGCGAAGACATGGTCATTGTTGGTGGCGCCGTCTTCCATGGCGGCGCTTGGAGGCTCGGTCCTTGAGCTCGGTAAGCCTCGCCGGAGAGTGATTCACGACCGTTGGTGGTTGGCCATGGCCAAGGTGTCAGGTGTCTGGTTTCGGGTGTCAGGGATAGAGGCGAGAATCCGCCAGTCTGAAACCTGAAACCAACGGTCATGAAATGCACGCGCCTCGCCGCCGTGGAAGGCGGCGCCACCATTAAGATCCCCTGGACGCTTTCTTTGCTGCCTATTGCCCTTGCAACGCAACTCGTTGGAGGTCCCATGGAACAGAGCCCGGAAAACCAAGCCTCCCCCCTTCCCGACGATATTCATGCCGTGCTGAGCCCGCTTGTCGCTGCGGCAAAGGAAGCCTTCGGCGCGGATCTGGTTTCTCTGGTGCTGTTCGGCAGTGCCGCCGAAGGAAGACTCCGCGCCACATCCAATGTCAATCTGCTTTTTGTTCTCGAACGCTTCGACCAAAGCAAGGCCGATTCCTTCAGGGAGCCCCTGCGGGCCGGACATGCCGCTCTGAAGCTTTCGACGATGTTCGTCCTGCAATCGGAGCTGCATGCCTCTTTCGAAGTCTTTGCCGTCAAATTCGAGGATATCGCCAAACGCCACCGGCTCCTTTTCGGGCAGGATGTGCTCTCCGGCCTTGCGGCTTCCCGGCAAGCCAGGCTCGGGGCTCTGCGGCAGCTTCTTCTCAATCTTTCCATGAGGCTCCGCGAGCGCTACATGGCAACCAGCCTGAGAGAGGAGCAGCTGGCGCGCGTGATCGCGGAGGCAGCGGCACCGCTTCGGTCCGCCGCGGCCGTCATCCTCGATCTAGAGGGACGGCGCGCCCGATCTCCCAAAGAAGCGCTTGAGACTCTGGTCCGTGACATTGGCGGGACTTTCGGGGACACGGTGCTCCAAAGTCTGTCTCAGGCGAGGGAGGAACGGCTCCTGGCGCCGGGTGCCGCCGCGGCGGCAGCGGGCGGGCTCATGGAGCTTTCGAAGACGATGCGGGATTATGTGGAAAGGCTCGCCAAGCCATGACAACCAACCCTTTCGATCTTCGAGGTCCCGAGTTCCTGGCCTTCTTTTTCGTGTCTTCTCTCGTCGTGCTCTTCACGCTGAGCGCGATGAGAAAACGACGTGAGACCAGGGAGTCGTTCACGTTCGACCTGGCCCAGGATCCTTATCAAATTGCCTACCTTCGGGGAGGATCCAAGCACCTGATCCAAACGACGGTCTTTTCCCTGCTGGACCGGAAGCTCCTGAAAGCACGGGATGTGTATCTTAGAACCGTCGATCCGAAGTCCGTTGAAGCGGCGAGAAGACCTCTGGAGAAAGCGATCCTTCAGCGGTACGTGGTTGAAGACAAGGCAGCGACGCTCTTTTCCGATCCAGACGTTGCGAGCAAGGCGGAAGACATCGGCGATGTGCTGCGGGACCGGGAGCTTATTCCCGGCGACAAACAGAATTCCCATCGCCTGAAATTGTTCTGGATCGGATTGATGCTCCTGTGGGGGACGGCGGGAATCAAGATCTATGTCGCGATCTCACGAGGGCGCTTTAATTTTATCTTCCTCATCATCCTAAGCATCGTTTCTGCGGTTCTGCTTTGGAAGATGCTCCACAAGAGCCGTACCTACGCCGGCGACAGCGAGCTCAAGAGCCTGAAAGAGATGTTCGGTCGCCTGTACAAGCGGCGCAAGAGCCTGGAGCCTTACTCGGGAGCCAATGAGCTCGTTCTCCTTGCGGCCCTGTTCGGCTTGTCGACCCTGCCGCCCCGCGCGGCCGAGATGATCACGCCCCTTCACCTGCGACCGGTCTCCGATTCGGGCTCGGGGTGCGGAAGCGGCTGCGGCGGGGGCTCCGATGGCGGAAGCTCCTGCGGAGGTGGGTGCGGGGGCGGCTGTGGAGGCTGTGGCTGACCATGAAAGACCATGTTGTTGTCTGCGGTTTCGGACACGTGGGATACCGGACCTTCTGTCTCCTTGCGCGACTCGGCGAGCAGGTTGTGGTGCTGGCCAACAAGGAGCCTAAACGATGGCTCTCAAGTCCTTCTTCGCAGTTCCAGATCGTCGTGGGAGACGGCAGAGACGATCGGAATCTCGTCAGCGCCGGCATTCGGGAGGCCAGGTCGATCGTCGTCGTTACCGGCGATGACATGACCAACGTGACGATCGCGCTTTACGCCAAGCGCTTGAATCCACGCATCAGGACCGTGGTCCGGCTTTCCGACCGGGACCTGGCATTGCACCTGGAAAAGAACGTCGGGATCGACCGTGCCCTCTGCATGCCTACCATCTGCGTGCCGTTGTATGTCGCCGCGGCCCTTGGAGGCCGGACGCTCGGCTCCATCGAGGCAAACGGCAATTACTATCCCATCGAAGCAGTCCCCGTGAGGGTGGCCGATGCCACAAGCCCGCTCAGTCTCAATCAATGGTGCCTGGAGAGCGAGAAAGCGGCCATCGCAGTTTTCAAGAAAGGAGAGATTCCAGTCGGTCCGGCGGATTCGCCGCAGCTTCATGATGGCGATACGGTCACCTGCCTTGGATTGCCCTCCAAGGGAATCACCAAAGCCCAAGGATCAAAGGGAGCCCGGCGCAGGAAGCTCTTCGGCGAGCGGCTTACCCTGGCCTCTCACGGCTTCAGGGAGTGGTGGCGTGACACACCCAAGGCCTTGAAAACGGCCCTCGTTGCCCTGACTGCCGTGGTGCTCAGCAGCATCTGCGTGTTTCACCTGGGTCTCGGGATGAGTGTCTTGGATGCCACCTATTTTGTCGTCACCATCGTGAGCACGACGGGATTCGGCGACTTCAATCTCATGAGCGCTCCGGATCTCATCAAAGTGTACGGGGTCTTCCTGATGCTCTGCGGCGCCGCCGTCGTGGCCACTCTCTTCAGCATCGTGTCGGACGTCGTGGTGAGCACGCGCTTTCGAGACGTCTTGACCAAAGGATGCAGCCACTACAAGGGACACTTCGTTGTCGCGGGCCTGGGAACCATCGGCCTCGGAGTGCTCCGGGAGCTGGTCCACGGCGGAGAGAGAGCGGTCGCGATCGAGCTTACGGAAGATTCCAAATTCGTGGAAACCGCCAAGTCGCTTGCACCGGTGGTTCTCGGCAATGCGCGTACCGCAGAGACCCTAAAGAAGGCGGGAATCGACGGAGCGAGAGCCCTCATCGCGGTCACGGACAGCGATGTCTCCAATCTGAGCAGCAGTCTTGCCGCACGAAGAGCCAATCCCCAAATCCATACCGTCATGAGGATTTTTGACGCAAACCTGGCTGAGTCGATGTGCTCCAGCCTGAAGACCAACGCGGTCTTGAGCGCCTCATCCGCCTCCTCGCCCACATTCGTGGCGGCAGCCCTGGTGCCGGACGTTCTCTTCGGCTTCGTGTACCAGGACTATCTCATGGTGATCTTCCGGAGTCGGCCCTGCTCGTCGATCGATGACTCCACAGCCGAAAGCCCGACGAGCGCGGATCGCGAGACCGTGCTCCTTACCAGAACAAGCCGCTCGGATTTTGCATTGCCCTCCTGCTCCCCCGGCGGGGAGCCCGAGATCGAAGAGGTCATCGGCGCGCGCTGGTACCAT
>CALBZH010000497.1 GCA_937889795.1 uncultured Syntrophobacteraceae bacterium
GGAAACACGCCAAGCCAGGCAAATAGCGTGCGGGCACTGATGTGAAGCGAGCTCACCATGAAGTACACCAGGCCAATGGCTGCCAAGCCAGTCAAACGGCTTCCGAAGCTCGTTGTCGACTTGGCACGTCCCTGGATATGGGCATCCGCATGCTTGTTGACAATGGCATCGATGCCCACCGCTTCGGCCGCCTGCCCCACCCCGATCACGGCCCCGACCACGCACGCCAGTACGACGTCATTCACAAGATTGAAGCAGAAAAACGACAGACTGATGAGCATCAGGGAGATGGATGTCAGCAGGAAGGGGGAGCGATAGGCGAAAAACAAGGGAATGATCAGTCCCGTGACGGCGACTTTTCCAACGGATTGCGCCGATTCGAAGTATCCGTAGGCTGACAAGCCCTTGGCAATCTCGTTGAGATAGACGACGGAGAGAACCGTGAAGGCCCCGCGCCCGACGGCGACCAGAGAGCGCCCGATCAAGAGCAGCCGCAGGGGGAGCCGTTTCCACGTGTACTGCAGCCCCTCTTTCTGGCTCGCCCAATAGGATTTCTTGCGCACCCGCGCGTAGTCGATGACGTTCTCGCCCTGCAGCCGAAGTGCGAAAACAAAGAGAAGGGAGAGGAAGAAGAAAACCGGTCCAAACATCACCGCCACGGTCGACCCCATCCATCCGACGACCAGGCTTGCGAGCGCATAGCCCGTGATGTTGCTCATGTGATTGGCGGCATCCACGTAGGACAAGATCTTGGTTCCCTGCACCACGGGAAAACTGACCTTGACGACCTTGTCCACGGCTGGCTTGAAGAAGATGAATACGAAATCGCCCAGAAAAGACAGGGCAAGGTACACGGCATAGGGATAGCCCAGCAGGACCGATGCAACCAGGAGAAGCCCGAGCACGGTGCGGCTAAGATCGGAGACCATCAAGGACGTGCGAATGCGCAGTCGGTCGACCACGGGACCCGAGATCGCATTGATGAGGACTTCGCAGACGTAACGGAAGACAAGGACCAGGCCGGCCATCATGGGGTCCTTGCTTTTCTCCGCAACCAGGAGAACGGACAGGACCCTCAAAAAGCCATCCCCCGTGCGGGTGCAGACCCGGCTGGCGATCAGGAGCACGAAGTCACGTCGAACGTCCCCGGATATCATCGTCGTCTGAACCTGTCGTCCCCATGCTCCTTGTCCGCAATGGGGAGCAAAGCAACGTCATATGGCTATCAAATGGAATGGAGAATAAGACCACAGTCAAGAATATGAAGGGATCAAGCAGACTTAGATTAGCACCCGGACTACACGCGTGTCAATCCTTCAGGCGACCCTAGGGGTCCACTTTACACGGCCGACGGAAGCCCTCTGCCCCTGTCCTGACACCTGGCTCGTACCCAGACCGGGGATTCACCCGTACAAGGTCCGAGCGTTCCCTTGCCATCCCTTCGTACGGCCGCATGGGCACCGATCATGCTGGAAGGAGCATGTCGTCGGGAATGCGCTGGCCGACAGCCTTACATCGAGACGGCCCCGGCAGATGGTATTTCCTCGGCCACTTCGGGCAATGGGATGAAGAGCTCCTCCGGGTCGACGTTGTCCCTAGGAGGCAGGCGATACCCCTTTCCCATGGGGCTTTCCGCGGGAATCCGCCACTTCTCCTTGAAGAGCTTCCAGTTCCGCTCCATGTTGTGCGAATAGTCTATCTTTGCACCAATGAACGTCTGGCTCCCCACGTGGTGAATGAAGACATCTTTGGCAATGCGCGCCTCGAAGCCTGCGAGCGCTGCTCGGACGCAGAAATCATCGTCTTCGAAATTTCCGCTGGGAAAGCGCACATCCAATCCGCCGATCGCGTCGATCACAGCCCGCCTTGCCAGGAGGCAGAAGCCCACGACCCGCATGATGGGCTGACTCTGCCCTCGGTGCGCTTCCGCCCATTGCTCAGCAAACGCCACCAGCTCAGCTCCATCTCGGTAGGTCACTCCGGTGACCAACTGCGGCCCCGAGACATAATTGGACATCGGCCCGACAATCCCCGTGGCAGGATTCCTCCGACACACATCCAGCATGCGCCCAAGCCAGCCCGGAGTGACCACGGTATCGTTGTTGAGCAACAGCACGTAATCGCCTTTAGCCACCGCCAGCCCTTGGTTGTTCCCCATGGCGAAGCCAAGATTTTCAGAATTCGTTATCAACCGCACATTCGCGTGCGCCGCCGCATAGGAGCGCAGATAGTCCACGGTGCCATCACTGGAGCCGTTGTCGACGACAATGATCTCGTAGGGCTCGGGAGTATGGGCCTCGATACTCGCCAGGCAATCTTTGGTGAGATTCAGCTGGTTGAGCGTGAGCATGATGATGCTCGTCACGGGAGCGCTTAATCTCGGTGCGGACGAAGGGCCGAGCAAGCTCTGAAGCTTCAGTCGGGCTGCCTCGGGTCCGAAATGCTGCTGAATATGCATCCGCCCGGCTGAGGAAAGACTCCGCCACAGGCTCTCGTCTCGATAGAGCCGCACCACCTCATTGGCGAAGGTGACGGCATCTTCGGCTACGAGAAAGATCCCACCGTCCTCGGGCAGCTCGAAGCCCTCGGCGCCAATGGCGGTGGTCACCACCGGGAGTCCGGCCGCCAGCGCCTCCCCAATCTTTCCCTTCATTCCGGCTCCATACCGAAGCGGTGCCACGGATATCCGGTGCGACTGTAGATACGGGGCTGTGCTTGGCACATACCCGGTGACCTTCACACGATCGCTTGCGAGGGCCTGTACCTCAGGGGGCGGAGCGTTGCCAACGATCGTCAGGACAACCTCGGGAAGGTGCCTGTGAACCGCCGGAAGGATCTCTTTGCAGAAGAACAGCACGGCGTCCGTATTGGGCGTATGCAGAAAGTTGCCTACAAACAGAAGTCCCTGCCGATCCGAGAAGCTGCGTGCCACCGGGTCGATCTCATGGATATTCGGCACCACATGCACAACAGCCTCGGGCAGCTCGCTCACCAGGTGATCCTTGTCTTCCGTGCTCACCGTGATGAGGGCGTCCGCCTGCCGGTAGACGGCCAACTCCTGTTTTTGGGTCTCGGCGGCGCGCCTGCGCAGCCCCTCATCCGCTTGGAGCTCCGCCTGGCGCATTTCTCTTAAAAAATGCACATCCACGGTATCGATCACAATCCGCGTTCCGGGCGAATGAAGCCGGATGACTGGCAGATACTGTTGAGCAATCGTATAGAAGGACAGGATGGCGACATCAAACCGGCACTCCGTCAGCATTCCCGAGAGGTCGATCGGGGGGGCGGCTACGCCATACCCGAGCTTTCCCATCATCTCCGGATCCGTGGCGTACACCTCGATGCCCATCTGGCGCAGCTCCGCCGCATATTTGTCCTGATTTCTGCCATCACGAGCGATGAAGGTGACGGCATGCCCCAGGGACATCAGAATTCTGAGCATCTCGAAAAGTCGCCGTGATCCGGAGGCCCGGTCGTAGACGGGCAGGAATGGGTCAATCACGAGAATCCGCATGCCGGAAGCCCGATTCCTGGCCACCGAAACTCTTTGGGGGTCCGCGGGGTGCTGCCCTTGCAGTGCAGCCTCCCATTTTTCGACGAAATCCTTTTGCCAGCTCGCTCCAGGAGCGGGGCTTGCCGCACTCAGCGCGGCGATCTCCGATTCACGGCTCACTTGCTGCACAACGGATTCGGGCTGATACAGAACGCGGTAGCCGGCCTGACGAAGGCTAAAGGCCAGGTCCGCCGCGCCATAGCCGCCCCGGAAGAGCCAGTCACCGACGCCGCCAATCCGAGTGAGTGCCTCCTTTCGAATGAGAAGGCCGGACAGCGAGCCATAGTCCACCTCCCGAACATAATCGAACCGTGGATGCCCGGCGTGGTCACCTCGGCCATACGGCCACAGAGCACCATTGGAGAAAACAATGCCCCCGGCCTCGGCGAGTCGCCCGTTTGCGAGGATACGCCGCGAGCACACCGCCCCCACGCCCTCATGAGCCTCGGCCGTTGCCAACAGAGCGTCGAGCCAGCCGGCCCGCGGTACGGAGCCTCCTTCGAGCAGCACGATGAAATCACTGGGTGCGGCTTGGACGATCTGGCTGCAGATCGAGGGACCATCGTCGCGGCTCGCACTCCATCGGGTGACCGAGCCGAGCATTTCTTGCTCCCGATCCAGCAGGGTCGCAACTTCCCCCCGGGAGCTCATGTCAAGCACCATGACTTGAACAGGGACCTGGGTCCGCATGCTCCTCAGCGCCGCAAGCGTGCTTCGGAGTCCGCCCAAGTGGCCATCGGTGAAGACAAGGACCGTAACTCGAGAGACGTCTTCGCGTTCGGCAGACATGGCGGACGCCGACCGCATGGAGCATCGATCTCCGAGCCGCTTTCTGTCGCATGTTTGGGGAATCGAGCTGGAGTCTTGTGGAGGACCTTCTTGAGCGGCCAGCTCCATCTTCCATTTCTCGACGAACTTCTGCCGATTGACCTCCTGATACCTCCGAAAGCCATTCGCGTAATCCTTGCCCGCCGTGACGGATTCATGATGGATGACAACGGCTTCCGGATTGTACAATACCTTGGCGCCGAGCTTTCGCAGCCCAAAGCACAGGTCCGTATCCTCGTAGTAGGCAGGAGCGTAGCGGACATCGAGCCCCCCTAGCTTCTTGAACAGATCATGGCGCACCAGAAGGCACGCTCCGGAGCAGTAATCCACCTCGCAAATCGCATTGTAACGAGGAAGCAGCGGGTCATCTCCCTTCCCAAAATTCCAGCCCGTGCCGTCACTAAAGATCAGCGCCCCTGCTTCCTGGAGAGCACCGTTAGGATAGACCAGCTTGGCTCCAACGGCTCCGACGGCAGAATCCGATTCCGCCAGGGCGACGAGACGATCCAGCCAACCCGACTGAGGAGAGGTGTCGTTGTTCAAGAGGATCAAATATTTCCCCTCGGCCAGGGCGGCCCCCTGATTGACCGCGAGAGTGAAGCCGAGGTTCTCCGTGTTGCTTATGATCTTGACATCCCCTGAGAGCTTTTGGAGATATTCAGCCGTACCGTCCGTTGACGCATTATCAATAATTATTAGCTCGAACGAGGATTGGATATTCGATATGATCAAAGACTCAAGACATTGCTTTGTGTATTCTCTTTTATTGTACACCGCTATAATAATCGATGCCATATACTTGAATTGACCAGTTGAATTATCTTGCTCTTCGCAAGCACTCAACTGAATTTCGTTTCGTTTAGTTGGGGAAACGTTTGAAATTCTTTTATTATTATATTTATCTAAGACTCTTTTCGTTGCCTCAAGATACGATCTTCCATATTTCTGATCCGGTTCCAGATGATTACCTTCCCCCCATTCATTCCACGCATTGATGAAGACCAGTCTTTCTCCTTGTTCCGACTCCGTTTTGGCAATGGCTTGCCCCAACCACTTTTCATACAATTCAGGAGATGAATCTGTAAAGACATACGCATTGGATTTTCTTCTGGGAGAGTTATCGAAGCCGGGAGTCACACAGGGGAATCGCTTGTAGCCTGGGGCTTCTTTGGCATGCATGCGCTCAACCAGCTCTTCGTATCGGAAGACAGCATGATCCGCGTATTCCGCGCCGATGAGCCTGTCCGGCAGCCTCGTCCAGTCGGGCTGAAACTCCACGGAGGCATCGAAGCCAATGGCGCGGGGATCTCTGTGCTCATCGGGAAAGCTCTCAACGCGACACAGGTAGAGCTCACCAATACCAAGGCGTCTGGCCTCTTCCCGCCAGAGCGTCGCAGTTCGAAGGGGATCCGGAAGGCGATTCGCCCTGTACACCAAGAACAGCGGCTTCCCTTCGACACGGATGTATCGGCTGTCCCTGAAAACACCACTCAGAAACCGGATATGCTCTTTGTCGTCCTCGTCCCCATAGTGCTGCCTCATGAGAACGTCCTTTTCCTGCCCGTCCCACACACGGGTCCAGTTCTCATTCGCCCAGCACAAACAGAAAGGAAAATCCGGCTCACCGGACGCAAGAACCTCATCGAGAGGCCGATTGAGGAGACGCTTGCCATTGAACCAATAGTGGTAGTAACAAAACCCCGAAATGCCATGCTGCGCAGCCAGGTCGGCCTGCGCCCGCCGGACCTTCCCGTCTCTTAGATCGTAGTAGCCGAGCTCGCCCGGACGATGCGGCTGATAGTGTCCCTCAAAACGGGGCACGGCCTTTTTCACATTCGTCCACTCGGTGAACCCCTCCCCCCACCAGGCATCATTCTCAGGAATGGGGTGGTACTGAGGGAGATAGAATGCGATCATCCTGACAGATGATCCTCGCAAGCCAGAATTCGTGCTGGTCATCCCAGCAATGTCCTGACAAGCGAAAGCACCCGTCGAATCCACGGCATTATTTCCGAATTGAGGCGCTTTTGGCTCCAATGGCCTGACGACCGCGCGAGTAAGGCGCTGCCCACTCAGGAATCCCATGCGTTTCGCGTCAAAACGAAGCTGATCAATGGCGGGCACGATTTTGGGCATAAAAGAAGGCTGCCGCTGTCCCTGTTCCGAGTGAAGGCGAAAATAGCTCAGAGTGTCCACAAGATAGATCGCGTCCCCCCTACTCAACAGGTTGACCCACATGGTCTGATCTGCAATGGCAATACATTCACGCTCTGCGAAACTGATCATGTTGGGTCTGGAAGCTTCGAGGTCCTTCTTCCTAAACATGACCGTGGTTGGCTCACCGATAAAATTGGTCCCAGTCATGAGCATCGTGTCAGCCAGATGGACACCATCGATCAGAACGTCGGAAGCGTACGGACGTTTTGTCTCCTTAATGTCATCAAGATGATTTCCATCGCGATCGATGCACTGCCGATGAGAGGTCACCAACGTCACATCGGGCCACTGGCTCAGGCAAGCGACCATGCGCGCAACGCACTCCGGATGCAGCAGGTCGTCGTCGTTCAGATACTTGATGTACTCGCCACGTGAACGATGAAAGCCTTCTATCAGATTCTGTTTGCTGCCAAGATTATGCGGGTTCTTTTGGTATCGAAGGCGAGAGTCGGCCGCGTAGTCTGCAGCGATCGTCCCGATCTCCTCGTCGGGACGATCATCGCACACAACGATTTCGACATTCCGATAGGTTTGCCCCAAGGCACTCTCGATCGCTTGCCTGAAATACCTGGGGTTAAAGGCCGGAATGACAATACTGACCAACGGACTCTTCGATTCAGGCAACGACCTGTCCTTGACGAACTCGCATATAAGACGCGAACCCTCCCGATACTCCAACCCCCGAAGCACAGGATCCTCACTCGCTCCATAGGCGCAACGTCCCCCAGCGGACAACCCTGCGGCCAATGCAAGACGAACAAGCTCTTCTTCGTTGTAGAGCCATCGATGCCCCCACTCCCTCATGGCCAGATTCATCTGCTCCGCACGGGTGGCCACCCAGTCATAGCCATACCTAATCCACTCGCCACTTTCCTTGCGCCAGTCCTCGCTT
This sequence comes from uncultured Syntrophobacteraceae bacterium, assembly GCA_937889795.1. GTDB lineage: Bacteria > Desulfobacterota > Syntrophobacteria > Syntrophobacterales > Syntrophobacteraceae > CALBZH01. The sequence continues at coordinate 7,491 of CALBZH010000497.1, forward strand.
TGGTAACGCCGAACAATGTAATCCAGATCGGGAGTTGCGATCCTGAGACGACCCTGATCAACAAGAACGCGACGGCATTCCCGGAGAAACGCAATCCCCTCGGCTTGCGTCAGATGCTCAATGAAATGCTCATTGAATATGCGATGAACACTGTTATTTTCGAAAGGCAAACCCTTCGTCACATCGACCTGAATGTCCGCCTCGCCCTCAATATCAATGTTTATGAAACCATTTAACTTCCGCTTGCCACACCCGATATTTAGAAATACTCTTGAATTATCCATAATGTCTGACTCACCTAAAGCTTTTCAGGATAGAACAAATATTTTCCACATCATCGCAGGACAAGCCACCATAAAACGGCAATGAAAGCACCTCTTTCACGACCTTTCTAGCTACTGGCAAATTATCCGCAGCACTCGAGGGCAAGTGCTTATAACATGTGTAGTCACTGCATAGTGGATAGAAATACTTCCTAGTAAATATATTATAGTCTTTGAATCTTCTGTAGACTTCATCTCTTGATATACCAAATTTCTTCTTATCAATTCTAAGTATAAAATACTGATAACTATTCTTAATACCTGGCAAATCCTCCAAGAAGCTCAACCCTTCGACATCCTCCAAACAATACTTATAGACCTCCTGGAGGGTCTTTCTCTTTGCCTGCTCCTGTTCGATGAGCTCAAGAACACTCAATCCCATCAGCGCTTGAAGCTCATTCAGTTTCCCATTGATCCCAGGCATCACGACCTCATCCTCATTCTTGATGCCGAAGTTTTTCAGGAGATCAACTCTCTCCTTGAGGTTCTTTCCAGCAAAGCTCAGAGCACCCCCTTCCGCCGTATGAAATAACTTTGTGGCATGGAAGCTAAACATCGAAATGTCACCAAAGTTCCCGATTCCAGTCCCGTCGATTTCAACCCCAAATGCATGAGCCGCATCATATATAATTCGCAACCCATAACGGTCCGCAATCTCCTGTATCTTAACCACCTCACAAGGGGTGCCGAAAACATGAACCGCCAGAATAGCCGTCGTTTGCGGAGTGATCATGGATTCGATTCGTTCGGCATCAATATTCATTGTTCTTGGATCAATATCACAGAAGATAGGCCTAATATTGTTCCACGAAAGAACATGCGGTGTAGCTGGAAAGGTAAACGGTGTTGTTATGACTTCGCCAGATAGCCTCAGACTCTGACAAGCTACAATCAGAGCAATCGTGCCATTGTTAAACAACGACAGATAAGGCACTTTCAAGTAATCAGTAAGCTCCCCTTCCAGCAACCGGTGCTGAGGACCTTTATTGGTAAGCCACTGCGACCCCCAAACATGATTCAGCTTGTTGGCGAATAAGGACAGATCCGGCAACAAGGGCCTGGAAACGTAGATAGGCTCATTGAAGCGATATACATGGTTAGAGCTTGGGACTGATTGCGTAGCCGGCGAACTTCTCATAACTTGAAATCACCTCTTCCACTCTTGCGGGCGCCATTCGCACCTGCTCAGCTGCCTGAAATGACTCTGGCCCTTGATATCGCACTTGCTTCCCGTATCCCTGCAGACGGAGCTTTCCCCCAATCTGCTCAAAGACTTTGCCCGGAAACCTACAAAAGTCCTCATATCGGATGTGCAGGGAGCGATCGGAATGAACCATTGCCAAATTTCGTTCAACGGCAGAGTTCGTATGGTAGATCTGGCCTGCCACCTGCTCACAGGGAGTGCTATCGACCAGTTGCGGATATTCGGGCGGCTTAAAGGAGTACCAGGCTCTTTCATCTCCATAATAATTCACCCTGGCCTCAAGAAGAGACTGTATATTATAGAATGGATTACGGTGAATATAGAGAAATAGAACTTTCTCTAAGATGTTATCAATATAAGGAATAATCCAGTTCAGCATCATCCCCTTGGCAGCAAATGGTTGACCAAAAGCGTATTCTATCGCCGCCAGTTCTGAAACGAGAGTTCTGTGATCAATCTTCTCCAATTCCTCTTCATTCAAATAGGTTATGTCACTAAATTTAAAAAATCGTCTCCAGAAATACCAAAACTCATTAGGAGCTAATACTCCTTTAGTCTTTCCCAAGACTGATGAATATGGAATCGTCTGATTAAAATCAAATATCTCATTATTAAAGTCATGCTTTGTTAACATCAACTGAATCAAAGCACCAATATATGGAGACATGTAGAATCGTGAAAGAATATTGGTTGGATAAGAGAAGAGTCCGAGCTGAGAGATCCATTGAAGAAGAAGGGTGGTGCCGCTCCTCGGCGCCCCCATTATTAGGAGAATTGGATATCGAGTTGCCTTGAATTCCTCGATTGCATTCATCTCTGCGGGCCAGAGCAGCGCATTGACCTGCGACAACAGCTCTTCGAGCTCTTCGTTCCTTCGATGTGGCTCTCGTCGTTTGAAATCCATCTACCCTTCTCCCACAAGCCCTCACAAGCTTGCCCTGCCAACTTCAGACAAGATCATATCTCTGCAGCAAATGCGAGATGTCCCGCCTCGCATTAAACATCAAGACATCAATAATTGAAAGAAATGGAATGAATTCACTGCAATACTGATTATAATAGATATCCCTCATGCGAATAAATTTGAGACGCAAATTTTCTCTACTAAAAGCATCTATTGAATACAACTCTTGACCACCCATTAAATTAATATATTCTCTAGCTGCCAATCTTTTGCATATATCAATAACTTTTTGTTCACCTTTAGTACGATTATCTTTTTGAATTGAAGACGATATTATGAACTGCACTTTCAAATCTAGGTATTGTGCAATAAGCCGTAATGCATTCACCAAGAACAACGAAAGGTTTTTCTCATTATATTCCATAATTTTTTTGATCAGTAAAAATGATTCAGAAAAATATGGAGCCCGCTTATAAGATTGCTCAATGGTTTTAATTAACTTTATTCTATTATCTATAATATTTATCTCGTTTATTCGCTTATTGGAACTCGAGTGATCAAGACTTAATGTCAAACGAAGTTTCTTTCCTTGGCTCAATATATAATTTCTATTTATCCAACCACCTTTTATAAATTGAACATCATCATAGATTACAAACACATTCACAGCATGCATTAATTGGAAATAACCAAGGTAAGGGAAGAAATAGGGTTGCATGATTGCTAATTTCATTATAGATGCCTTATGAATGCTGCAGGTGGAACCGACGACAATTCCGCTCCGATGGAGCTGTCATGCCTTGGGAGCACCTCCCGACAAGGCCCCGAACCCTCTCAGCTTCAGGCATAAAGCAAAGTATGAGCCAATCCCAAGACCTGAGCCTGCAGCAGTGAAATGAGCCCCCCGCTCGTCTCCCCCACACCAATCAACTCGACTCCATCGGATCCCCAGCAACCCAGGCACGCTTCATGGCCGAGCGGTGATATCAGCCAGGCAACAGCAGTCAGACTTTTGACTCGAGCGTCACCTCCATTCTTTAGCGCCAACACATTGACGCTCAATAGCCTCCCCCCCCTCGCAAGCGCCGGATCAAGAAGGATCTCCAAGAAAGAAGCCGCCTCCTCCGGGCAAAGCCCTTCACGACCCACAGCCGAGGCAGACAACGAGGAGCCAGGCAAGTCTCTCATGCTCTTTCACAAGAGGTACCGACGCTCACCCCAAAGATCACCCAGTGAGCCTTCGCCGTGACAGCCTAACGATACCCGAAATTCTTTCAAAAGAGCTCGTGGCACAAGATCGGAAGAGCGTCGTGTAGGGAAAGAGGTGTAGATCTCGGTGGTCGCCG
>CALBZH010000498.1 GCA_937889795.1 uncultured Syntrophobacteraceae bacterium
CCACCGAGATCTACACTCTTTCCCTACACGACGCTCTTCCGATCTGCCCCACATCGGTGGCGACGGAGCGAACCTCATTGAGAAACTGCTCCGAGTGCAGCGTGAGGGCCGTGGAAGGGCTGCAGCTTCCCGTGAATAGGAATCGCATGGCGAGCAGACGGTCGGAGTGGAGATTCCGTTCAGCGTGTACGGTAGCAGCGACGCGCTCGAGGATGTCATCGGGGTCGCGGGCTTCGGAAAGGGGGATTTCCAGAAGGACCCAGCGCAAAACGTCCAGATCAATGGCGTCGGCCGACAGGACTTTTCCGTCCTGAACCGTTACAAGGGTGCAGCCTTTGGGGCCAGTCTCTCGGATGTTGCGTCCCTGCGTGTTACCGGAAAAGAGAATGAGAGGGTCCGGGGAGACAATCTCACGCTTGTGGACATGGCCGAGCGCCCAGTAGTCGTAGCCCTTGGCAATCAGGCCTTCGAGGGTACAGGGCGCGTAGGGCTCATGCCCGGGCCGTCCGGTCGCGCTGGTGTGCAGGAGACCAATGTTGAAGCATCCGGGTAGCGCTTTGGGGAAGTCGGAAGCGAGGTCGCTTGTGACGGCGGCTCTGGCGAATCCCTGGCCATGGATGGCGACGCCAGGAGGGTCCAAGGGGAAGGTCTCGGCTCGCTTGACGGAGAAGCCGTGCACGTTTTCGGGCATTTTGAGGGATTTGGAAACCTGGCTGGCCGCGTCGTGATTGCCGGAGACCAGGAAGACAGGGATCGAGGCTTCGCGGAGGCACCGCATCTGGTCGACGAAAAAGAGGCCCGTATTGTAGTCCTTCCAATCGCCGTCAAAGAGGTCGCCAGCGATGAGCACGAAGGCAACGGCTTCCGAAAGGGCGAGGGAGACGAGGTTCTTCAAAGCTTCGCGGGTTGCGCCGCGAATCCGCGCAACGGGTGCGCCTTCGTAGCGTTCGAGTCCGATGAGGGGGCTGTCGAGGTGAAGGTCCGCCGCGTGGATGAATTTGAACATCGATACGTGCCTCGGTGCTCAGGAAAAGGATGGGACTTCCACGATAATCCAGTGGCGCGGTCACGCTCGACGACGCGCCTGTGGCTCAGTTTACACGTTTTGTGGCATCTGACCAGATCAATTGACGATTTCCGCGTTGATCCTTGTTTTGGGCATAGAATGGCTTTAGTATTAGATCTCCATTCGTGAAAACGGGCTGTCCCCGGGGAATGCCCCAAGGGGACACAGTGCTGGCGGTGCTTTGAATGCGTTCGCGTCATGGTTAAATGCTATTACAGGATTCTCGGTTTATCGTTTCGGGCGACGGCGGATGAGATAAAGCGGTCGTTCCGGCTGCTTGCATTCCGATTTCACCCGGATCGAAATCCGGACAATCCAGAGGCCGTGGAGCGGTTCCGCCAGGCGTTGGAGGCCTACGAGACTCTTGTCGATCCGGGACGGCGCAAGAAGTATGACCGGCGCCGTGGGTATTCAAAGACACGGGCGCGGAAGGGTGCGGAGGGGTTTGACGCGGATCGCGGCAAAGAGAAGTCAGCCTCGTTTGGGGATGTCTTTGAAGAGTATTTTGGAGTCAAACCGGGCGAGCGCGTGAATGCGCGGGGAAATCCCGATCTGCGCTTTGATCTGCAGGTGGGGCGCAGCGAGGTTGCGAGAGGATCCACGCATTGGTTGGAGTACGTTCGTGAGGTCGTTTGCCCTGGCTGCTTGGGACGTGGCGCCACGAACGGAAAGACGGCCTGTGCGGCCTGCGGGGGATGCGGGCGGACGGAAGAGCGGATGACAGTGAGGATCACGGTCCCGCCTGGCTGCGGGGATGGCGCCTGTCTGCGTGTGGCGGGCGCGGGAGACGGGTCGGCTTATGGGCTATCCGTCGGCGATCTGGTTGTGTACGTTCAAGTGGTGGACGGGTTCTGAAGACGCGCGAGCGGAGCCTTTGCCTGGGCCGCGGCGCAAGAATAAGAGAAGAGGGGCAATGGGCGGACCCGCTGGGGAGCGTGATGAGCAGCCAACGGAGTTGACCCACTTGGATCAGCAGGGTCGGCTGCGGATGGTGGATGTATCGCATAAGGACGTAACCGTGCGCGAAGCCCGGGCTTCAGGAATCGTCGTGCTCTTGCCGCAGACCGTGCGGAAGATCAGCGAGGGGTCGATTGCGAAAGGGAACGTCTTCGAAGCCGCACGCCTGGCCGGAATCATGGCCGCCAAGCGCACGTGGGAGCTCATTCCGCTTTGCCACCCCATTCAGTTGACGTCCGTGGACGTGAGCTTTGAAGTGGGGCAAGAGGGGGATCGGATTCATATTGAATCCACCGTTCGGACTGCCGATCGCACCGGGGTGGAAATGGAGGCCTTGGTCGCGGTGACTCATGCTGCTTTGACGATTTACGACATGTGCAAAGCCATTGATCGGGGGATGCGCCTTGAGCAGGTGCAGCTTACCTATAAGAGTGGTGGGAAGAGCGGAACGTATACCCGCGAGTAGGCTTCGATTTGTCTTTACGTTTGCGAGTCACTATGCTAAGCAATCTCGATTCTGGACTGACCATCTGGAGGTTGCTGATATGGATGCTAACACACAAGCATTTTTCAAAGAACTGCTGCAGGGTCGTCTCTCCGAGCTGTTCGAGGAGGCTGAAAAGACTGTTGCCGGAATGACGGATACAGAAGAAACGTTTCCGGATCCCACGGACAGAGCAACCCTGGAATCGGATCGCAACTTCATGCTCCGAATCCGCGATCGGGAACGGAAGCTCATTAGCAAGATCCGAGAGGCACTTCAACGAATCGAGGATGGGGAATTTGGCGTGTGCGAGAGCTGCGGCGATGATATCGGCATCGAGCGGCTGAAAGCTCGGCCGGTGACGACGCTGTGCATCGACTGCAAGCGGAAGCAGGAGGCAAGCGAGAAAGCCCGAGGGAGTTGATATCCCGGGAGCACGTTGCGTGGCCGCGGCAGGTGCAGCGTCCCGCGGAGGCTCGGCCTGGCTGCTCGGCGTGACGAAGTAGCCTCTGCGCGTTTCAGCGCGGCGCGACCGATCGCGTCCATGCCGAGATAAGGTCAGGCGAGGTGATCCGCTTGTGACGCGTTGCTCTCGGTTCGCCATGGGCTCTTCGGTCTGGAGCTGCGGCCGCATGAACCTCATCCCTGCGTGAAATCCCCTGAAAGCCGCGAAACATCACCCGCCCAAATCGTCGTTTCCGGTTGGCCCTTTTCCGGGAGGAGCCTCAGGGCTCCCTCCGTGGTGAATCCCCGTACGACTCCGACCAGCGATTGATCCCCGGTCTGTACAAGGACCTTCTTGCCTAACACTGCGGAAACACTTTCGAATTCCTCGAGGTAGTGACTGAAGCCGTCTTGTTCGTATCCGTTGTAAACCAGCTCGGTTTCTTCAAGGAAGGCGACAAGGGCCGCTTTGCGGCTGACCGTCCGCTGGAGCTCCATGGCCAGGGAGGTGGGGGGGTATCGGAAGTCGCCCAAAAACTGCTCTTCAGTCTGATTGACATTGATTCCAACTCCGACCACCAGATGACGGAGCTCATCCTGGTCGAGCTGCATCTCGGCGAGAATACCCGAAACCTTTCTGCCGCGAATCAAGACATCGTTTGGCCACTTGATGCTTGCATCGAGCCCGAATTGGCAGCGCAGGACGCGAGTGAGAGCGAGTGCGATGACGAGAGGAGCCTGGGGGGCTCGATGGGCTGGAACGGGACGTGTGAACAGAAGCGATACGTAAATGCCCGATTCTTTGGGTGAATTCCAGGACCGGCGCAACCGGCCTCGTCCGGCGGTTTGGTGCTCGGCAACCACGACGGTGCCATGCGGAGCGCCTTGGGTGGCGAGCAGGAGGGCGTCCTGATTGGTGGAAGCGGTTTCCATGTGATGCACAAAATGGTGGCCAAGCCAATGGGTGTGCAAGGAAGGCAGGATTTCCTCGGGGAGGAGGAGGTCGGGTGCGGCAATCAGGCGATACCCACGGCGTGGCTGACGCTCTATGGTGTAGCCTCGCTCGGTAAGGGCCTGAATATGCTTCCATATAGCGGTCCGCGTGATGGAAAGCTCTTCCGCGAGAACGGATCCGGAAACATAGCGATCCGGTTGCGCCTTGAGACGTGCCAGAATGAGACTGGCTGGTGTGGTGGAATGGGTCATGGTGGGGATCTCCGTACTCATGGGAGCGCATTTGGGGAACTGGGAGACTTTGGGGGATAAAGACGTCAGGGAGCCTGTGGCAGCGAGGCGAGAGCTGTCCAGGCAAGCGCCTCGGCGATTTCGTTGATGGCCCCGAGGACGTCTCCTGTGAGTCCTCCAATCATGTGGTGACTGGTCCATCGCGCGAGCGCGACAAAGCAGAGGACGGCTGCAAGCGGCGGGAGGGAAGCTGTGCCCGCGAGCAAGAGCGAGAGGATGGCTGTGGCGATGGACGCCATGACAAGATGAGCCGCTGAGATCTGCTCGATGAAGGATTTGCCAAGGCCTCCTTCGCTGCGTGCGTAGCGGCTTCCATAGGCGGACGCGACCATCGCAAAGCGTCCGAGAAGGGGTGCTAAGGCGATGAAGGCCCAACAGTGGCGCGAGATCAAGACATCCAGGGAGGCAATCTTAACCGCGACGAGAAAGACGATGGCGGCAACACCGAAGGCGCCAGTGCGACTGTCCTTCATGATTTCGAGGCGTCTTTCGGGGGCGTAGGCGCCGCCGAAGCCGTCGGCGACATCAGCTAGGCCGTCCAAGTGAAGGGCCCGAGTCAAGAGGCAGAGCAGCGATGCCACCACCGTCGCGTGGAGCAGGGAGGATCCGGTTCCTGCCAGGAGCCAGGGCGGCACCATGAGGATGGCACCAAGGGTAAATCCGACAAGGGGAAAGACAGCAAAGCTCCGGGCCAGGTCTGAGGTGGTCACGGAGGCGAGCCAGCGCTCAGGAATGGGGAAAAGGGTGAGGAAGGAGAAGGCCAAAGCGACAATGGCAAAGGGAGTTGCGGGGCTGGTTTTTGAATCGTGAGGAGCGTCCACGGATTTGTCCTTTGGGGTGGTGGTGTGGGATCAGGAGGGGGTGCCGGGGCGTTTGAGGGCCACGGGAAGCCCTGCGACCACGAGGGTTACGGACGAGCAGACTGCAGCCACGCGCTGGTTTGTCCACCCAGCCCAGTCGCGGAACCGCCGTGCCAGCTCGTTTTCGGGGACAATGCCTGCGCCGACCTCATTGGAGACGAGATAGAGAGGATAGTCGACGGAGGCGACGGTGCGGCAGAAGGCGTCCAAAAAAGGGGCCAGATCGTTCGCTCGCGGATCCAGGATCAAGTTGCTGAGCCAGAGGGTGAGGCAGTCCACGAGAACGGGGCTGGGGGATCCTCGTAAGGAATCGAGACATTGCGTGAGGTCAAGGGGGCACTCAAGGGTTCTCCAGTCAGAACCTCGGCGGTCCCGGTGGGTGCGCACGCGGGCCTCCATTTCGTCGTCGAGGACGGTCGCTGTTGCGACGTAGACGTAAGTGGGAGGATGGTTGAGCAGGAGGGACTCGGCGTACGTGCTCTTGCCGCTTCGGGCTCCGCCCAGAATCAAGTGGGGTGTGAGGCTGGCGGGAAGACTCGGACTCACGGGGTCTCCTGAGCGGTGAGCAGGTCGGTGAGATGCTGAATCAGCTTGTCGACGAGATGGGGGAGTGGCTCTCGAACGGTGCCAATGACCGTCACGGGATCCTGGGTGAGTGGGAGAAGGAGCTTGACGGCGGAGCAGGACCCAACGGCATTGGCGATGGCGGGCGTTACTTCTCCCATCATGGAATGGGTCACCAGGACGGAGATCGGGCCAGCGACAACGTCAACCTGGCCAATGCTGTGCCGGATGGCATTTTCGCCCGTGGCCCCCTTGTTCGCTCCGGCCTTCATCATTTGGGCCGTCGCGATCGCGTTGGTTCCAAGGGCCCAAACCTCAATGGCTTCGGCGAAGACGTCTTTGATCTTTCGGATGATGGAGGTGCCGATGCCGCCTCCCTGGCCGTCAATGACCGCAATGCGCATGCCTGAAGTCCTTCATGGGAAGTCGTGGGCTCAACGACCGAGTCCGAGCCGAGAAATGAGCTGGTCAAGGTGGTCCCTGGATTCGAAGGCGATCGTGATGCTCCCGCGATTGCCGCGAGCACGAATGCGAACCGGCGCATCGAAATGGGTGCCCAGGCTCTTTTCGAGCTCCTCATAGCGCGGGTCCGAGGGGCGTGGTGGTGACGGTGCGGTGGAGTCCCTGGCTACGAGCTGCTCGGTCTGGCGGACGGAGAGGTGGCGGGCGAGGATGGCGTCCCGGATCTTCTGCTGTCGAGCGGGGTCTTCGACCGAGAGAAGATCGGAAGAGCACACGTCTGAACTCCAGTCACGAGTGGATATCTCG
>CALBZH010000499.1 GCA_937889795.1 uncultured Syntrophobacteraceae bacterium
GCTACGCCTGCCTGGTGGACCACATGCAGACCGTGCTCACCGGGAGTGGTCTCTACGACGCGCTGGAGGATCTCGAGAGACACCTGACCGATTACGGCAGGCTCAAGGAGATCGAGCCGGGCAAGGCCCATGCCCTGGAGCACTTCATTCTCGATGCGATCAAGGAAGCAAAGCTTGAAAAGGAGCTCGGCATCGAGGAGGGGATGGAATTTGAGCGGATCGTGGAAAAGGCCCACGAAACCTTGACCCTCATCCGCGGCACACGCGTCGCGGACGGGATGCACATCCTCGGGCAATACCCGCAGGGGGCCAGGCGGGCCGACTTCATCAGCTCCATCGTGCGCTTCAATTTCGGAGACGGCATCTCGTCTCGAAGAATCATCCTGGACCTGATGGGGATCGACATCGACCACGCCCATGAAAACCCGGCCGCCGTCCATTCGGCGCTCCGGAAGACCTACGGTGAGATCCTGAGCGACGCCGACGAGTGCTCCGTCCGCCTGGTGGCCGGGGTGCTCGACGGCAAAGAAGGGTCCATCGCCGACATCGCCCGGGAGGTTCTCGGGGAGAGTCTGGTCCATCCGGATGCTCTCTCCAGCCTTCCCGCCCTCGAGGCGAGGATCCTTCAAATCTCCCGCAGCATCGACGAATCGACGGAGATCGAAAGCCTGCTCGCTGGCTTTTCGGGACGGTTCATTCGGCCGGGTCCCTCGGGGCTCATCACGCGGGGACGCCCGGACGTGCTGCCCACGGGCCGGAATTTCTACTCCATCGACCCCGGGACCATCCCCACCCGACCGGCCTGGAAAGTGGGCATAAGACTCGCCGACGCGCTGCTTGACAAGCACACGAAGGAGACCGGTGTGTACCCCGAGAACCTCGCTATGATGTGGATGGCCTCGGACATCATGTGGGCCGACGGCGAAGAGATGTGCCAGCTCATGTACCTCATCGGCACGAAGCCCGTTTGGGCGGACAACGGGCGCGTCAAGGGGTTCGAGATCATCCCGCTCGACGAGCTGAAGCGTCCCCGCGTGGACGTGACCGTCCGCGTTTCGGGCATCACCCGGGACTGTTTTCCCGGCGCCGTCGACCTCCTGGACGAAGCCATCCAGGCGGTGGCGGCCCTCGATGAGCCGCTCGACATGAACCGGGTGAGGAAGCACACGCTCGAGCAGCTCGACTCCAAGGCCGACGGAGCCGATGCCGAGGAGGCCATGCGGGAAGCCACGCTGAGGCTGTTCACGAGCCGTCCCGGAACCTACGGCAACGGGGTGAACCTCGCCATTTACGCCTCGGCCTGGAAGGAGGAGTCGGACCTTTCCGAGATCTACATCCAGTGGAACGGCTACGGGTACGGGAAGGGAGTCTACGGCAGGCCGTCCCACCGGCAGCTCGTGAAGCAGCTCAAGTCCGTGGACCTCACCTTCAACAAGGTGGTCTCCGACGAGTACGATCTGCTGGGCTGCTGCTGCTATTACGCCACCCAGGGGGGTATGTCCGCGGCCGCCCGGCACGTTTCGGGCAAGGCGGTCAAGAACTACTACGGCGACACGAGGGACCCCGAGCATGTCTCGGTGCGCGATCTGGCTGACGAGATCAAGCGGGTCGTCCGCACGCGGCTGCTCAATCCCAAGTGGATCGAGGGCATGAAGCGGCACGGATACAAGGGCGCCGGGGACATCTCGAAGCGCGTTGGACGGGTCTATGGATGGGAAGCCACCACGGGCGAGGTGGATGACTGGGTCTTCGACGACATCGCGAAGACCTTTCTCCTCGACGACGAGAACCGAAAATTCTTTCAGGAGAACAACCCCTGGGCCCTGGAGGAGATCGGACGACGACTGCTCGAGGCGTACGAGCGGGGATTGTGGCAGGCGGATGACGCCGTCCTGGAGGAGCTGAAGGATCGCTATCTCGAGACGGAGGGCTGGATCGAAGAGAAGATGGATGGGGTCACGGGGGAATTCCAGGGGGGAGCGGTCGACGTGCTCACCGCGGACGACGTGAGCGACTGGAACCGGCATCTCGACGACGTGAGAAGCGCCCTCAAGGAGGTGAAATCGTAATGGAGACCCTCGTTGCGAGCGTCTGGAGCACGATGTCCGAGCTGCTCCTTCGGGTTCTTCCCGTGACGTTCGTGGCACTATTCGGCACCGAGCTCCTGGTGCAGCTCGGCCTCATGAGGAGGCTCGAGTGGCTGGGAAAGCCGTTGACCCGGGTTTCCCGTCTTCCCCCGGTCACCACCCTGACCTTCATCGCGGGGATCGGATCGCTCGTTGCGGCCAACAGCATGCTGGCGGCCTACCGCAACGACGGGAGGATCGACGACCGGGAGGTGGTTCTCTCCTCGCTTCTGAACAGCATCCCCATCTACCTCAAGGAGCTGTTGACCTACCATTTCCCGGTGATCTTTCCCCTCCTGGGACCGTGGGTTGGAACGATCTACTTCATGACCTTCTGGCTCGCGGGATTCATCAAGCTGCTGTTCATCGTCCTGGGGGGAAGGCTGATGCTCGGAAAGGGTGACAGGCCGTTGCCGGTGGAAGCAGCGAGAAGCTTCGAGCCGACGTCCGAAGAAGCTCGGCGGCCTCGGTCGTTTGCGCTCCTCATCCAGGATACGTTCCGATGCCAGATGAAGCTGTTCACACGGATCGCGACCTATTACGTGGTCGTGACCCTGATCGTGCTCGTGTGCATGGAGCTGGGGCTCTTCCGGTGGATGGACTCCCTCATCGGACCCATGGTCTGGCGTTTCGGGCTGCCCTCGTCCGTCATTGCCCCGCTGAGCGCCTACGCCGTCAATCCCACGGTCGGGCTCACCTCGATTTCCACCCTGCTCCATAGCCGCGCGATCACCGAATACCAGGCCATCCTGGCGCTGCTCATCGGCGGGTTCCTCATGCTCCCCATGATCTACGCCCGATCCATGCTTCCCAAGTACGTGGTGATTTTCGGCGTCCGGTTGGGAGCCCTCATCGTGGCCCTCTCCGTGGGATTCACTCTGGTGGCGAGGGTCATCATGCTGGCGGTTGTCCTGATGACGGGGTGAGTCGTCTTGCAGACATCGAACGCTGGCAGCATGCTGCCCAAGCAATGAAGCGAATCAATCCTTCTCAGCGCTGTTCAGCACGAACCGGATGGGCAGCTGGGCCCGGCAGCTGACCGGCCTGCCATTGATCTTGGCCGGACTGAAGCTCGATTCCCGGACCGCGCGCACGGCCTCCTCGTCGAAGCCCGACCCGGCCCGCCTCAGGACCTCCACGTCGAGGAGGCGTCCCCGGTCGTCGATGGTGAGTCTCAGGAGCACCGTACCCTCTCTTCCCAGCTCCCTCGCCAAGCGCGGATATTTGGGAAGGGATTTGCTGGCGAAGCGCGGCCCGTTTCCCGAGCCGAACGAGGCTTCCATGGGACCATGGCCGGAGCCGAGTCCGGGTCCACTACCGGGGCCCGTCCCGCGTCCCGTGCCCGAATCGGCCAGCCCCGTCCCGGTTCCGTTCTCGGTGCCCATTCCCTTGCCGACCTCCCCGCCCGGGCTTTCCTGGGCACCCATCCTGGCCGTTTCGATCCTCGGGCGGTCATCCGGTCGAGGCGACGGCTTTTCGACGCGGACGGGCTTGGGCTGGGGTTTTGGCTTCGGCTTGGGCTTCTCTTTGGGCTCTTCGACCTTCTTCTCGATCGGTGGCGGCGTCTCCGGGGGCTCCTTGAGCTCGGACAGATAGACCGCATCCGGTTTTTCCGGCTCCGATTCCGCGACGGGCTCAGGCTCCATGGGAGGATCGATGCTTTCGGGAGGAGTCGTCGGCTCAGGCTTCCCGTCCCCCATGCGCATGGCCCCCTCTTCGCCTCCTCCGAGGCCGCCCGTCATGTCCTGCAGGAGAAGATCGACCATGCAGAGCGGAAGGGGGATCTGACTGGACGGAAGCATGAACGGGATGATGACCATGAGAAAGAACGCCGTCGCATGGAAAAGGATGGAAAGCGCCAAACCGTTCAGGACACCGTCGCCAAAGAGGTCCTCGCCTTTGTAATTCCGGGCTTGCATCCCTGTCTTCCTTCTTACTGTTCGGAGTCTTTGCGGAGTCCCCCAGGCGGCTCCGTCACCATGCCAATCTGCTGGATTCCGGCCAAACGGATGGCCCCCATGACCTCGATCACGAAGCCGTAATCCACTTTCCGATCAGCCCTCAGGATGACCCCCCGTTTTCCCTGGCAGCTCTCCAGGATCCGCACGAGCTCGGGCCCCACGGCATCAAAGCCCACGAGCGTCTCGTTGATGAAGATCTTGCGGTCGTCGGTGAGGCTCACGACCAGACGCTCCTCCTCGTTGGGGATCGACTGGGCGGTTGTCTTGGGCAAATTGACGTCGATTCCCTGGATCATCATGGGGGCCGCAATCATGAAGATGATGAGCAAAACCAGCATCACGTCCACAAAAGGCGTCACGTTGATGTCTGAGACCATCCCGCGGCGCGACCGTCCGCCGTTCATCTGCATTCCCATTGAGACCATTCCTCCTGCCGATTAACATCGAGGATCACCGGGCTGCTAGTGCTCTGTCAACGTTGTTTCGCAAGGTACACCCCCCGTTGATTGCCTCAAGGGGGGGCTGGGGGGTGTTCGCTTGCCCGGCATCCATTATGGCTAGCGTGCCGCGCTGCGCCGGGCCACCAGGGGCTCCTCGTGCCGGTCCTGGCAGATCAGGTCCGTCTTGAGCGTGTTTAAAAAATCGGACGTGAAGTGGACCATGTCGTCCTCGATGTCCTGGATTTTGTTGGAAAGGTGGTTGTAGGCCACGACGGCCGGAATGGCGGCCGCAAGACCCATGGCTGTCGCCACGAGCGCCTCCGAGATGCCCGGGGCCACTACAGCTAGGTTGGCCGATCCCCTGAGCCCGATCTCCTGGAAGCTCGTCATGATGCCCCAAACCGTTCCGAAGAGGCCGATGAACGGGGCCGTGCTGCCCGTTGTCGCCAGGAAAGGCAGGAAGCGCTGCAGTCGCTTTCTGTGCCGGACGATCCCCCCTTGAATGGCTCGATCCACGTTCTCCAGAAGAATCGCCGTGCTCTCCCGGGAATCCCGCAGCCCTTTGCTCTCCAGCAGCCCGCTGACGCGCTTGAGCTCCGCGTAGCCCGTTCGAAAAATATGAGCCAAATGGCTCTCCTCAAGCATCACGGCTTCCCGGTTCAGCGCGGTGAGGCTCTCTTTGTCGCTGAATCGATCGATGAACGCCAGGGACTCCTGGTTCGCCCTGCGAATCAG
>CALBZH010000500.1 GCA_937889795.1 uncultured Syntrophobacteraceae bacterium
TTTCGCACGAGCTGAGGACGCCGCTTGCGATTCTTCGCGGGGAGATCGAGGCGATGCAGGACGGTATCAGGGATGTCACCCCGGATGCGTTGGACTCTCTTCATTTCGAAGTCAACCACTTGAGTCGCATCGTTCAGGAGCTTCATGAGCTGTCCCTTCTTGAGTCCGAAACGTTCAACGCGAAACGAGTGGCGGTGCGTCCGCTCGAGATCCTGAAGGATATCCTCGGCTCGTTCCGGACCTTGTGCGATCAGCGAGGCCTGAGAATCGAAGCCGATGCAAATCCGAAGGTCGGCGAGCTGACCATTCTGGCCGATGCCGGGCACCTCAAGCAGCTCTTCTCCAACATCCTTCAGAATGCACTTCGATATGCCAATGAGCCCGGTGTCCTGAAGGTTTCCCACGAGCTGCTGCAAGATACCGTTGTGCTCCATTTTGAGGATTCCGGCCCTGGCGTTCCCGAAGAATCCCTGCACCGTCTGTTCGATCGCTTATACAGGGTGGACAAGGCTCGGAGTCGCTCTGAAGGCGGAAGCGGGCTCGGCCTGTCGATTTGCAGGAGCATCGTTGAGGGCTACGGCGGTTGGATCGAGGCCGCCAATGCGCCCGGTGCCGGGCTCAGGATCAGCATGGGCTTTCCCCTCCACAAGGGCTGAGGGGTGGAGCGCGGCCTGGAGCCTGAAAACCGTGAGCAATGACCTGGATTTTCCCCGGACATTGCCGTTCAGGAACAGGAGACAAGTATGGTTGACCGGAACATTCTGGTCGTCGAGGATGAAGCCAAAATCGTCGCGGTGCTCAAAGACTATTTGGAGCGTGGCGGCTATCGTGTGACCACTCTCGACCGCGGCGACCTTGTTGCTCTCCACGTGAGGCAGTCTCCTCCGTCCTTGATCCTGCTTGATCTGATGCTGCCTGGCATGGATGGGATGGACGTGTGTCGCGAGGTCAGGAAGACTTCCACTGTGCCCATCATCATGATCACAGCCCGAGTGGAGGAAATTGACCGACTGTTGGGACTGGAGCTGGGAGCGGATGATTACATCTGCAAGCCCTTCAGCCCCAGAGAGGTCGTGGCGCGTGTGAAAGCGGTTCTTCGAAGGACCGAGGCCAGGAAGGCTGATAAAGCCCTGGTTGTCGGGGGCCTTTCGGTCAACCCGGAGACACACCAGGTGCTGGCGGAAGGCCATGAGCTCAAGCTCACTCCGTGTGAGTACAGCCTCCTCAAGGCACTCATCGGTCATCCGGATCGTATCTTCTCTCGCAACGAGCTCATTAACATCGTCCAAGGGTATGACTTTGAAGGATATGATCGGACAATTGATTCGCACGTCAAGAATCTTCGTAAGAAGATCGAGAAATATATTCCTAGTAAAGAAATTATCAGTACAATATATGGAATGGGTTATAAATTAAATTCACAGTATTCAAAATAGAATTCTTTCTCTTCAGACACGTATATCTAATCGCTTAATAAAACTTTACCGTACTTAACATTTCTTTACACTGATTTTCAAGCGAATTGCCCGATTATTGAATATGAAGCCAGTCATCTGAGTGGTCGATATTCAAACCAAACACAGGTCAAAAGGAGACTAAGAATGGTTAGCGCAATCAGCAGTGGCATGAGCGCCGTCTCTATCTCACAGATGCAGGAGCGGATGTTCAAAAAGATGGACGCAAACAGCGACGGGAAGGTGGACAAGGATGAAATGACGAGCTTTCAGGCCAATGGGCCACAGAACGGTCCGCCCCCGGGGGCTCCAGGTATCGAGGAGATCTTCTCGGAGAGCGACACCGATGGCGACGGCGCACTCACCAAGCTTGAGATGGAGGCTGGCTTGTCGAAGCTCGGACAGGAAATGCGGGAAAAGAGCCTTCAGTCTCAATCCGCAACGGACGAGAGCGACGGGATCTTCGCGCAGATGGATGCTGACGGCGACGGGAAGGTCACTCAAGAGGAAATGGCGCAATTCCAGGTCCAGGGGCCGCAAGGGGGGCCGCCGCCCGACGGTCCCCGTCCGGTCGGACCGCCGCCTGGAGAAGGACTGAGCCCGGAAGAGATGTTCGCACAGCTGGATTCCGACCAGGATGGCAGCATCAGTGAGAGCGAATTCTCATCAGGGATGACGAATAGGATGGCCGCTGGCTCATCCTCGACACCGAGCACGACCGCGACTGGCGATGGCGACACCAATATCAGCCAGCTTCTGAGTCAAGCAATCAGCAGCTACATGAACGGTTATTCGGGCTCCTACTCAACGGAGAGCCAATTTGGCAGTTTGTGGTCATCGTACACGTAGCGGTGGGAAAATGCTGCCGTCAGGAGCGGCAACCATTTCCCGGATTGCTGGGAGACGGCGCACCCAAGCTCGAAGGGGCGAAGAATTTCTCGCCCCTTCGAGCTTGCTCTTGTGCGTATGATCGGGAGTCATTCCGAATGAGTTTGACTTAGGGAATGCCTCGTGAGATTCATGATGTTCTGCTGCTGACGTTCCAGGCTTTGACCGCGACGTTCTGGCTCTGCCGCGCCTCCAACCGGACAACTTGGGATTTCGAGAGAGATCGTGAAGCTCACCATTTTCAGACGCATCGTCCTTGTTCAGACCACACTCTTCGCGCTGGTCGTCATTCTCGCGTTCTACGCCATCGTCCATCTCGATCGTATCACGCACCTCAACACGAACATCCTGAACATCGATACGGCTTGCATTCAAGAGGCAAAGAAGCTCATCAAGATCTTTCTCGCCGAAATGAGGAATGCGGAAAAGTACATCGTGCTTCAGGACGGCGACCTTTACGCCAGCTTTGTTGAAGGAAAGCAGGACGCTTTAACAACACTGGCCAAGATCGAGCAACTGGTTGACACGGATAGAGAACGGGAGATCATTGAGGAAATCAGGCACCTGCACGATCGCTATGAAGAGGGCCTCAAACTGACGTCGGACGAAGTGGACAGGTGGAAACAGGCCAGGTCCGACATTAGCGACGAAATAATAAACAATATAAACGAGCTGATACGTATTCGAGAGCATCTCATTGAGGCAAAGACGACGACGGCCCGGGACCAGGCCCTGGGGGCTTCCAGAATGATTGCCTGGTTTGCGCTGGGCGGAATGTTCCTCGCGTGCCTCCTGGCTTATTTGCAGGCAAGGAGCATCAGCAACCCATTGAACAAGCTGGCACGGGAAATGCGACGCTTGGGACGGGGGGAGCCGGTTCGGCCTCTGACATTCCGCTCGCCGCCCGAGGTGAAGGAGCTCGCCAGGACGTTCCATTGGATGGCCGAGGAGCTCGCTGAATTGGATCGCATGAAGTCAGATTTCACGGCGCACGTTTCCCATGAGCTGCGAACCCCTTTGACGGGAATCCGCGAAGGCACGGCTTTGTTGGTCGAAGAGATACCCGGACCCATTTCACCGTCCCAGAAGGAGATTCTCGAGGTCGTTCAGAGTCACAGCGAAAGGCTCTTTTCAATTATTTCTTCCATCCTGGACGTGTCCAAGATGGAAGAGGAAATGATGGAGTACGAGCTTACGGCCTGCGATCTGAGCACCTTGATCGAACGGAGCCTCGCGAATGTCACCTTGATTGCGCAGAAGAAGCAGATTAAGCTAACAACCTTTACTTCCGAGGCGCTTCCGCTCGTTCACATGGATGAGAGGCGAATCCAACAGGTGCTAGACAACTTGATGAGCAACGCGCTAAAATTCAGCCGTGATGGAGGAGAGATCGTCATCGCATCGCGTCTGCTCCGTGGGGGGGACGGGAAAGCGAGGGAGATCGAAGTCCGGGTCCGCGACAACGGTCAGGGGATTCCTGAGACCGATTTGGAGAAGGTCTTTACGAAGTTCTATCAGAGCCATCAGGACAGGGGCCAGAAGCGTCGGGGGACCGGTTTGGGGCTGGCCATTGCTCGTCACATTGTTCTGGCTCACAAGGGAAATATCTGGGTTGAAAGTGAGCCGGGCAAGGGCTCGATCTTTGCCTTTACCCTGCCGGTGCGTTCGGAGGCAGGGGGCGAACGGCGGATGCTCCAAGGATCCTCCGGTATCAAGAGATCATAAGGTATTCATTATCATCATGAAAGCCGTTGGCTGGCCATGCGGCCACCCGGGGTGGACTGACAGGCTGGTCGGACGGCTGAAAGATACGGTGTCCCTATGCTGCTCATGCACGCGTGTCGCCGGGTGCTCCATGCAACGGTGATCATCGGTGTTTTGCTGATCGGGGGCTGCATGCTGCCCTCCAAAGTTGAGGTCAAGCCGGCTCCGCAAGTCCCAAAAATCGTCTTTCCACCTCACGAAACGATGCAGAACGGATTGTATTCCGCTCTGCTGGCCGAGAGTCAGAAAGCGGCGCTGGCGTGCTCCGAGGAGTCGGACTGTGCCGTCGCCCTGTTCAACCTGGCCTTCCTTTATTCGTACCCCCAGAGCCCTTATTACCAGCAGTCGAAAGGGCTTTACTATTTGGATGCGCTGATCAAAGCCTACCCCAAGAATCCCTTGTCCTCCGAGGCGAGAGTCTGGAAAGAGCTGATCAAGAAATACATGGTCACGGAATACAGCAAGAAGGTTCTGAAAGGGGAGCTGAAATCGAAGAACGCGGCTCTCAAGGAGCTGCAGAAACAAGTGGTGCAGCCAAGGGAGGAAGGGGGCAAAGAGACCCAGAGCCAGGAGAGCCATGACCAGGGAGGGGTGCAGAATAACGTCCCCAAGGAGGGGGAGTCGGAGTCGGATCGCATGGAGATGGACATTCAGAGGAAGCTCGAGCGCTCCCAGGCTATCGACGCAGAGATTGACCAGAAAGAGCGAAAACTCCTCCGTTGAGGTGATGCCGTGCCCGGCGAAAAAATACTGGTTGTAGATGATGATCGGGGCCTGCTGACACTGATGAAGGCTCGCCTGGAAGGGGCCGGGTATCTCCCGACTCTGGCTGACGGAGGTGAGATGGCTATTTCGTTGGCTCAGGCAACGATTTTTGACCTTGCTGTCCTGGATCTCAAGATGGAGGGGTTGACCGGCATTGAGCTCATGGAAGAGCTGCTGCGCATTCAGCCTCATCTTCCGGTCATTATTCTGACGGCCTACGGGACAATAGCGAGCGCGGTCGATGCCACCAAGAAGGGAGCCTACGATTTTCTGACAAAGCCATTCGATGCCAAGGACTTGATGCATCGCATGGAGAAGGCGCTCGAGTTTGGCAAGCTTCGTGAGGAGGTGGACCGTCTCCGTTCCCTCGTGAAGGAACGGTTTCACTTCGAGGGAATCATTGCCAATAGCGAGAAGATGCAGGCGATTTTGCGGCAGGTGGCTCAAATCGCGATGACCGACTCGACGGTCTGCCTGTACGGGGAGAGCGGCACGGGGAAGGAGCTGATCGCCAAGGCGGTGCACGTGAGCAGTCCGCGTGCTCGACAGCCGTTCGTGGCGGTCAACTGCGGCGCAATCCCGGAAGGACTACTCGAGAATGAGCTGTTTGGTCATGTGAAAGGGGCCTTCACCGGGGCCAACCAGACCAAGAAGGGAATTCTCCAGCAGGCCAACGGGGGAACTCTGTTTCTCGACGAGATCGCCGAGCTGCCGCCGTCTCTCCAGGTGAAGCTCCTGCGTGTGCTGCAGGAGGGTGAATTCAGCCCTCTCGGATCCCTCCAGTCCATCAAAGTGAATATTCGTTACATCGTGGCCACCAATCAGGACTTGTGGATTGGCGTGAACGAGGGGACCTTTCGAGAGGACCTCTATTACCGCATTCATGTGATTCCCATCGATCTTCCCCCTTTGAGGGAGCGGCGCGAGGACATTCCACTGCTGGCCAACCACTTCTTTGAGCTTTTCAAGTCGGAGATGAAAAAGGACCTCATCGCGATCACCCCTGAGGCGATGCAGGCGTTGATGCTGTATTCCTGGCCCGGAAATGTACGGGAGCTGTCCAATGTCATTGAGAGGGCCGTTGCCCTCGCGTCGCATGGGAATCTTGCCCCGGATCATCTCCTTTTGGGGCGAGGGGACTACCCGCGTCCACAGTCGAAGCTCCAATCGCTCAACGAGGCACGTGAGGAATTCGAGAAAGCGTATTTGACGCAGATCCTGACCGCAAGCAAGGGGAACGTCTCACGAGCGGCCGAAATGGCGGGCAGGTACCGTGCGGAGATCTACAAAATGCTACGGAAGCATTCACTCGACCCGGCCCAGTTCAAAGAGGGGAGCTGATGGCTCGTCGGGCATGCACTGCTCGGCTCGATCGCTGAGCATCGCACACAGAAAAGGGGGTCCGCGTCACGGACCCCCTTTTCTGTGTGCGATGCTGGCTGGCCTTTGGTCTGAACCCTCATCGTCCAGAAATCAAGCGGCAATGCGTTAAGGAACCCTTATCGCCACCTGATTATTCTGCTCGGAGGTCTCTTGGTTCCTGTTGCTGTAGTCCAGCACCGCGATAAGGTAATTGCTGGAAACGAGGGACCTTCGACATTGGAAGCTCAAGGTCTGAGTCTGATCAGGAGAGAGGGCGGCAAAGACCTTTCTCGTGACAAGGCTGCCCAGCTTCTGGCCATCCGTCGACTGATAGAATGCGACATAACTCGCCACGGAGCTGACAGAGCCCTCGTTTTGGATTGACAAGGAGCCCGTAAGCAGCGATCCAGAAACCGTCAGATTGGTCCAGGACCCCGTGATATCCGGCCCATCCGGCCCATCCGATCCTCCGGTGGTCTGCAGTGCCGAAGTCGTCTTGGGAACGAGAACCGCCACCTGATTGTTCAGCTCCGAGCTCTCCTTGATCTGCCCGAGGTAATCCAACACCGCAATGATGGACTGTCCTGAAAGCGCGGACTTGGTGTACTTGAAGCTCAGGCTATGAGCCTGGCCGGCCGCAAGAGAGGACAAAGCCATTCTCCCAACTCCCGAGCCGAGGGTCTTTCCGTCCGCCGACAGGTAGAAAGCCACGTAAAAGGCACCGGATGCGACCGTTCCCGAGTTGCGAACCTCCAATGAGCCGGTTGCGGTTGAATTGGAATACGTGAAGGACTTCCACGTTCCGGCAAGGTCCGGACCAATCACGTTGTTGACGCTGACAACGCATGTATCGCTGTTTTGTAGACCAGCGCAGTCCGTAACGGTTAGCCTGAAAGTAAGCGACGAGCCTGAAGATCCCACCTGAGGGGCCCCAAAGGCCGCCACGGCGTTTGTCGTAGAGGTCAGAAACGAGGCGGTCGGACCGCCTATCTGTGCCCATCGATAGGTCGAGATCCCATCATCGGGGTCAGTCGAATCGGTCCCGTCCAGTGTGACAAAAGTCCCCTCGGAGACGGACTGATCCTGCCCTGCGTTGGCCTTCGGGGCGGCGTTTACATTGGCTACATTCACGATCTTTTGTGCCGTTGACTTCAGGCCCCCCTTGTCCGTTACCGTGAGCTCGAACGTGAAGGATGTCCCGCTCAGACCCACCGAAGGGGCCGTGAAGGTGGCATAGGCAGTGCTGGCGTTGGCCAGGGGGATGGTGGGCCCAACTTCCTTGACCCACCTGTAAGACGCGACCCCGTCATCGGGGTCCGCAGACGCGGAGCCGTCCAGTCTGACGCTCGCTCCTTCGGAGACCGTAATCGTGCTTGCACCGACATTGGCCGTCGGAGGCTGGTTGACCCAGGTCGTGTTGACGATGCAGGTGTCGGAAGCGGTTGCCCCTGCGTTGTCGGTGACAGTCAACCGAAATGTAAGGGCCGCTCCACCCGTGCCGACATTCGGACTCGTGAAGGTCGGTCTTGCCGCGGTGGTGCTCGAGAGGGTGACGGTGGGTCCCGCGGCTTGCGTCCAACTGTAGGAGGCGATCCTACCATCAGGATCGCTGGAATTGGACCCGTTGAGGGTGACGGTCCTTCCCTCCTGGACGGTCTGGTCCGGGCCCGCATCGGCGACCGGCGACTTGTTGGCGCTCGCTTTAAAGGCGGCGGAAAGGGTGCGATTTGCCGTCACATTGGTGAAGGAATACGTGGTGACCGCTCCGACCGAAGTCCCGTCGACCAGCACCCTGTCTATCTGGTATCCCGACGAGGGTGTAATGGTGAATGAGCGACTTGCCCCATGCGTGACGCTGACACTTCCGGAGGGGTTGATGGTTCCGTTGGAAGAAGCGCTCACAGCAATGGTGTATGTCTTGAGGGCGAAGGTCGCGCTGATGGTATGGTTGGCATTGACGTTGGTGAACGAGTAGCTTGTGACCGCGCCGACTGAGACATTGTCAACCTTGACATCAGAAATCACGTAGCCCGTGTTCGGGGTGATCGTGAACGTCCGCGACGCACCAACCGCCACCGCAATGGTGCCGGAGGGCGAAATGGAACCGCCGGACGGGGCGGTCACCGTGATGGCATAAGTCTGCGCGGTACTCGGGGAGAAAGTCGCGCTGAGGGTGTGATTGGCTGAGACGTTCGTGAACTGGTAACTGGAGACGGCACCCACGGAGACATTGTCGACTCTGACATCCGCGATTCTGTAACCCGAGCTCGGAGTGATGGTGAAGGTCCGAGAGCCTCCGGCTGCAACGGCAATGGTGCCGGATGGTGAGATGGTGCCGTTTGTTGGGGTCGTCACGGAGATCGCATAGGTCTGAGCGGTCCCGGGCTCGAATGCGGCCACAACTCTCGTCTTCGTACTCAAGCCGCTTACAGTATAGGTCGACGCCGACGACGTGGATACAACATCCGTCCGTGCGACACCATTGACACTCAGCCCGACCAGCTTGTAGCCGGTGCTCGGCGTAATGGTGAATGTCACGCTGTTGCCATTTTGAACAAAAAAGTCCCCGCTGGGGGCGATCGTCCCGCCGGTTCCCGCTGATGCCGTGACCGGATGACAGAGGATCTCGTTCGAGAAGGCACTTTCCTTCTCGCTGCTGTCATAAGCAGTTGCGGCAACGTAACGGGAAGCTGCCGGGTCCAGGTCCATGGTGCCTGTCGTCCCGGTGCCGGAAAACCTGACGCTGGTGAGGTAGGTGCCGCTTTGCACCCCCTGGTACAACTTGTAGCCCGCAACCGAGCCGGTGCTCGCATTCCATTGGAATTTAACCGCGACAGCATTGGCGTTTGACGCGAATCCGAATACCAGAGCGAGCCCTGCCAATATGGCGGTCAAAGCCCTGGGGAGCGTCACTGATTCAGGAAACGTCCTCCCGGCGGATAATCGTTTCTTGGCGTGGGGAAACAGGGGGAAATCTGAAGTGGTGCTTGCGGAGAAGAGTGAAGTAAAAACGGAGATACTGCTGACAAGCCACAACCGTAAGCGGTGAAAGCATCCCATTGGATCTTTCACCCCATGATAAACCTCTGGCATGAAGCCCCCCTCCTCATTGGCGACGGTGTTGATCGGATTTTCTCAGAAGCTGCTCACGTGCTCAAGGAATCAGCCCGAGATCGAAAATGCGCGGATCTCGGCGCTTTGCCCCTCCCTTAAGACGTGACGACCCCCAACTCTTGGAAACTATCCGTGCAAACGAGATGCCATGCTTAAGTCCTTGACGGCTAACGATTTGCATCGACAACGGACGAATGAGTTGTATTCGACAACGTGCATGAGTGTATGGTTTTGACTGCAGTTCGAACGCATCCATGGCAATTCCTTTGGCCGGAATGCATCGTGGATCCCTGGTCAGAGCAAGGGTTTTCCAGAACCTGGGCCTGGAGCGTGCGGATGCCGTGCTGCTTGCGGGCTCAACCGTTCGCTGCGATGTGCGCGTGCTCGAAGAAAGCGCGATTGAAGGTCTTAGTAACGCCGTAGGGTCAGCTAGATGTTTAGGATGATTCGGGTGTGCAAGTCAAATGCATTTTTCACGCATCACCCGGGGGAGCCGGCATGTTAACCTCATATATTCATCGGGTTGCATGGATCTGCTCATGCAGGATGAGGCTGAAAACAATCGAGGGGGTGTGTCAGGAGCCAACACGCTTGACCTTCCAGCCCCGCGCTTGCAGCAGTTCAATCACCGCTTCTCGGTGATCCCCCTGGATTTCGATCGTGTCGGATTTCACGGTGCCTCCCGCGCCACACCTGGCCTTGAGCTGTTTGGCGAGGTCTTTCAGTGCGGCGGTGTCGAGGGGGGCGCCCGTGATCACCGTCACCCCCTTGCCCTTTCGCCCTTTTGTTTCGCGTGCCACCCTCACGACGCCATCGCCCCTGGGAGATAGCGGTTTTCCATGACAACCGCATTCGGAGATCGGCCGTCCGCACAAAGGGCACATCCTACCGTGCTCGGTCGAGTAAACAACCCCGCCGTTCATTGCGTTTTCTCCCTCCCAAAGGTTTCGATCACGCCGAGAGCCCGGCGCTCCTTCTCACTTCCGCCAGCCTCTTCCCGATTGCATCCGTGTCGACAATCAACTCCATGAATCCCGCCTGCTGTTCGTACACTTCCGCGGGAACGGCTGCTTTTACCTCAGGCTCCAAAATGTGGTAAACGGGGAGTCTCAACGAGACTCCCGCCAATGGACCCGCAAACCCGGGGTCGCCGACGGTCACAGTTCGAGCCGCGATCTCGGCCAGATCCATGTTTGCCGACCCCAAAACCACCACCAGGTTTTCGGCTCCGGTCTCCTCGACCAGCTTCTTGATGGCGGCCTGGTTTTCCGAGTCCATGGCACCCGCGGACGTTCAGACGAAGCACTCGGTTACGGAATAGATGACCTCAGCGCCGGCAGCCGTCAGACATGCGGCGATTGCCGGAGCCGGGACCCCATCACGCTCCCCGAAGATGACAACCCGTTTTCCTCTAAAATCCATGAGACCAGTCTCCTTTCTTTCGCATGCCGCTTCATCGCGCTCTCGGGTTCTTCTCGAGAAGGAAGGACAAGCCGTCAGACAGCTGGGACATTCGTCCCAGAAAAAGACTTCCTTTCGCCAGGAACATGGCGTTTTCAATCTTGCCGGCCTTGATGTCCCCAATGGCATGTCCCAAGAAAGGAACCGCCGCGGGGATATGCCCCTGCGTCGGAGCGAAGCCGGGCATTCCACGACTGGCGACAAACGCGTCGATTCCCGAGCGGTCGATTTCCTTGCGCAGGACGGCCAAGGCGGCAATCATTCGGTAGTTGTTGAGCGGCACGTTGCCGCTTCCCGATGGAACAGTGACCTCTGGGTTATGCAACTCGGTGGCATATCTGTCAATGTCAGTGACCTTCTTGCCGATTCGGTCCAGTGGATTCAGCACCAGCGCCTCCATGATCTGTTGCTGGGACGATCCAGACCCGATGGTGTGTCTGCCGATGCTGTCGAGCCGGATGATCGGAGTCTCGCCATCGTCTTCGGTGACGAGGAAAGCGATTGCTCCAAGCACATCTTCCAGGATGGGTAGGTTGTGTGCCACATGCCCCTTGAATTTCATCCCGAGCTTGGCCAGGCATCCGCCACCGACGACAGCGACTCGCTTGAAGACCCCGGCTTTGATCAGGCTGGCTGCGTGCAAGATGGCGTAAACCGGTCCCACGCAGAACGCCTTGATGTCGCACCCCGTCGCGTGGATGCACCCGCACATCTCGCCAATGGCCTTGGCGATACTGCCTCCCCCCCGGTTGTAGCGGTCGCCGACGGCCTCTTCCGAGCAGCTCAAAACAAAGTCAATGTCTTCTGCAGTGCCGTCTGCGTGGGTCAGGAGATGTTGCAGAGCCAATGCGCCGGAAGCCTTGGTCATGAGGTTTTCGAGCAGAATGGGGGCCGTAAGCGATTCGTCCTGGTCATGATGCCGGTGAATGCAACCGATGATCCGCCCTGCGTGATACAGGGGCAGAGATCCTTGGGTTGCGATCTTTTCCAGGATTCGTTCGATCGCGATGCCGGGCAGGATTCGCTTTTCAAGATCCGTTCGGTTCTGGAATGGACTTCCCTCCACAGCTTCCAGGAAACCGGGGGCGGTCTCCGTGTCCAGCCACACAAGGTCGAATTCGTCCGCGGCCTTCAAGAGCCCGATGAAAGTCCGTTCGGAGACGATCTCTCCGAACGGTCCTGAAGGGGATGCCCCTTCGATGGGGTGGTCGGTCCAGGGAGGGTCGATATCGTTCAGTCGGTCTGGATGGAGATTGCCGATGAACACCTGGTTGGGCGGGTAGGCCACCGCTTGGTCAAACGATCGCAGATGCGCCTCGATCGATGCCAGAACGGGCTCCCCGCCCCCGGCGATCTCGCGGGTCGGTTTCGATCCATACCGCACGAAGCTCGGTGCGTGAACGAGAACGCACGCCGTTGCCTTCACAATGGGATCGGCCATGAGTCGTCTCCTTCGGGCCTGCCTTTCCACCTGTCGGGTTAGCGTTGGCTGCCTGCTCAGTCACCGAAAACCGTCTGTCCATCAATCCCCGTCTGCAGGGCTTCGAGAGCTTTTTCAACCAGCTTTCGTCGCAGCGCTTTCTCCTTGTCGGGTGTCCGGGTCGGGTCGCCCAAAGGATGTGGAATGGCTATGGCGGGCACGATCCTGTTGGCGCCCACGGTCTTGGAAATGGGCACGATCGTACACACGTGCACCGCGGGAATCCCCGCTCTCTCGATTTCTTTTGCCATCGTTGCCCCGCAACGCGTACACGTCCCTCACGTCGAGCTGATGATGACGGCCTGGACTCCGTCGCGGATGAGGTCTTTGGCGATCTCCTGGGCAAATCCCTTCGCGCTGGCGACCGCGGTACCGTTGCCTACCGTTGCATAGTAGTACGGGTAGAGCTTCCCGATGATTCCCTCCCGTTCGAGGTCGCGCATGACATCCAAGGGGAGGACCCGGTGCGGGTCCGCGTTGACGTAGGTGGGATCGTAACCGCCGTGGGCCGTCTCGTGCGACCGGGGGCTCAGGGCGTCCAGCGAGCCGATGTCGTACCTCCCATAACGGCTGGCACTGGAGGATTCGATATGGTCGGGATTTCCTTTGGGAACGATGCCCCCGCTCGTGATCAATGCGACGGTTGCCGCGGTCATGTCCTCGATCGGCGGTAGCGGTGCCACCCGGTCAAAGGCGGGGAGGGGGTACTCGGTGGTGAAGGGCTCCCCTTTGAGCTTGCGAAGCAGCATGCTCACGGCACGTACGGCACCCGTTTCCGCGGCAAAGTAATTTCTGCGAATGCCGCGGGGCAGAACGCCTTCCTCGGCTGGTGGGCCCAACGGGATGCTTCCGGCAAGCTTCAATCCAATGCGCGCCATCCGTTCGGCGGCCTCTCTCATGCCAAGCGCGGTCGCGGCCGTTTCGACAATGGTGATCGATCTCCGATACAGGTCGACCCCGGGGTTTTCGCGGAACATGCCGGTGACGGCCGGGATATTCAGCGCATCGGCGACGAGGCCGCAGACAGTCCCGCAGGCGACACCATAACGTCCCGCGTTGAAAGCAGGACCGGCCAGCACCAGGTCCGGCTCGAAGCCTTGGATCAAAGCCAGCACCGTTTCCGCGGCCAGTTCAGGGTGCTCACTGAAATAGTCGTCCCCGCAGACGACGGTCCCCACGATCTCCGCCTCCTCACCCAGAAGCTGCTGAAAAAGGGCTCCGGGACCGACGGGTCCCACTTTCCCGAAAGGCTCCGTGCGGGCCTTGTCCTCGCCGCCGACTTGCCCGAAAAACTGGTTCAGGTAATGGACCACTCTCGTTTTCGTGCCCATGAGATCCTCCGATTATTCCTCGCGAGCGGACAGGCGTTCGAATCCCAGCTCGTTGGTCGCTCCCAGGATCACCTGCAGCTCCGCTCGGATACCGTGCTCCGACAAGCTTCCGGGCTGCCCTCCGGCCATTCTTTCGATAATCCGCTCATTTCCGATGACGATTTCAGGGCGAGGCAACATCACGATCTCGTTGGCGTTCCCAACGCTCACGAGCGCATCGGCACGCGGTGTTGTATCGGCCAGTGACTGGGACTGACCGTCGGCCCCGGCGAATTCGTCCGTAACGAGCGTCGTTGCAATGCCTTCTTCCTCGAGCCTGGCGCAAAGCATCATGGCGTCTGCGTCGGGATTGCCGAACCCTTCTTTGGAAATGATCACCCCATCGACGTTCAACATTTCCAGAAGCTTGACGGCATAGTCCGCGGAGCGCTCCTTGTCCTTGAGCGTGACGTTGGCGTTGGTCACGACCGTGCCGGCGAAGGTCAGGTCTTTCCCGTCGCGTTTAAAGAGCTCGGCGATGATGGGGTTGTTCTGGTGGTGATAGGTGGTGTTCTTGTCACAGGCGGAAACGCAGTTCCCGCTCACGATGGCTCCGTCCATGACTTCCGTGGCGCAAATGAGGGTCGGCAGCACGGTCTTCATGTCTCGACCATAGAGGAAGGTGTCGTGGAGCAATCCCTGGCTGAGAAGCATGTACAGGTAGGCGATTCGGGGAAGGTCGCCCCTTCCGTCGTGCGCTCCCGAGGAACGACCCGGTTCGTAGGACACCAGCTCGTCCGGACTGATGCGGCGGCCAGCCTCTCCAAGGTAGACGGCGGCTCGCAGCCCGGCCATGCGCACCGCTTCCTCGTGCTCGTGCCTGGAAAGGCCTTCCCGTGCCTCGATGATCAGGCAGACGTTCAACAGCCTGGAAAAGGTTGAAAATGCGGCTCCAGGCCCGCTCATGTCGATCATGCCTTCTTGAAAGCCCACGATCTGGCCAACGGTCAGGACCGAGCACCCCTCGAGGACATGGGTGCGTCCCTGTCCAACGGTTTGGACGCCGGAGATCAGCCCGGGAAACATTCCGCCTCGCCCTTCGACTTTGACCCGGGGCTCGATGGCGTCCTTGATCGGTATGATTCGAACATGTTCACCGGGCCTGGCGATTTCGGCATCGATCGAGGCAATTCGGGTATCCTTTGCGCCAGCGCGGTCGACTAGCTCATCCCGATTCACGTGGAGGATCCCGTTCTCGAGAAACGTCCGTCGACTCCACACAACATCCCTGACACGAATACGACCCAGCTCCAGTCTCATCTTGTCACCTCCTCCATGCGTCCTCTTC
The DNA here is from genome assembly GCA_937889795.1 of uncultured Syntrophobacteraceae bacterium. Taxonomy (GTDB): domain Bacteria; phylum Desulfobacterota; class Syntrophobacteria; order Syntrophobacterales; family Syntrophobacteraceae; genus CALBZH01. The sequence continues at coordinate 14,947 of CALBZH010000500.1, forward strand.
ATTTTAACAGGAATTAGCGCAGATGCGGATCAGCAGTTGCGTGGGACTGACACCAATGGCGGGAAAGCGAGTGAGTGAAGGCTCATGCGTCAGGCGGGCAACGGAAGAGCGTTGGACTGTTTGAAGCGAATGGGGATTAAACTGTGAGTAGGAATCTGCGGCGAAGTGGTTATAATTTAAGGGAAGGCGCGTCAACCCACACATCAGGAGGGCAACGAAATGAGCTCGATACGAAAAGTGACGGTGGTTGGTCTGCTTGTGGTTTCGCTCACGGTCTTTGCGGCTCCGAGAGCGAACGCTCAGGATTGTTGCTTCAACCCGCTCGCTTTGCCGTTCATGGTTGCAGGCGCCGTGGTGGGGACGGCTGCGGCGATCACGACCGGGATCCTGGGTTTTCCTTACTACGCTTATGGCGCACCCTACTATGGCGCGAGCTACTACGGACCAACGTATTACGATTATGGGTACTATGGGCCCGGGCCGGTTTACTATGGGCCCCGCTATTTTGGTCCTCGCTACTACGGCCCCCGCTACCATGGCCACCGGTATTACGGTCATCGCCATTACGGCCCCCGTTACCATGGCTCCGGGCGAGCCTACTACAGGTCTGGACCCGTGGCGGGCGCTCGCTCTTACCGTGCCTATGCACGATGAGGGGATGCCTGGCATGGCAGGGCCCGATCAGCGAGAAGCCTCATGTGTTGCGGGCGTCGCGGCTCAGGAGAGTCTTTCTTCCGCCTCCGGCAGGACGCCCGCAAGAGCTTCGATGGCTGGAAGATTCGGGTCCTATTCTTTCAGTCTCTGCCGCACCACCGTCTGCAGGATCCCTCCGTTTCGGTAGTATTCGATCTCAACCGGGGTGTCGATCCGGGAGATCACCTCGAATTCCTTCTTTCCGCCTGCCGCGTCTGTCGCGCGGACTGTAAGCATCTGCTTCGGCTGCATCACGGAGCCGTCAATGCCCACAATGTCGTACGTCTCGAAACCCGTGAGGCCCAAGGCCTCGACATGCAGATCAGGCAGGAACTGCAAGGGGAGGATCCCCATCCCGACGAGGTTGCTGCGGTGAATGCGCTCGAAGCTCTCGGCGATGACCGCTTTCACACCCTGCAGGGCAGGACCCTTTGCGGCCCAATCCCTGCTTGAGCCGGTGCCGTACTCTTTGCCGGCGAGGACGATCGTGGGAACGAGCTCGGCCACATACCGCATCGCGGCCTCGTAGATGGGAAGCTTCTCACCGCTGGGCAGGTGTAGGGTGTAGCCCCCCTCGGTCCCGGGCACCAGCCGGTTCCGGATCCGGATGTTGGCGAACGTCCCGCGGATCATCACCTCATGATTGCCACGTCGGGTCCCGTACTGGTTGAAATCGGCTTCGGGCACCGACCGTTCGATCAGATAGCGGCCGGCGGGACTTTCCGCGGCAATGGAGCCGGCCGGCGAGATGTGGTCGGTGGTAACGCTGTCACCGAATAGAGCCAGAACGCGTGCGCCCCGGATATCGCCCATGGGCGGAGGCTGCGGAGTGAGGCCGTCGAAAAAGGGCGGCTCCTTGATGTAAGTGCTTTCTGGATCGAACCGATAGGTTTCGCCTTCGGGGATCGAGACCCCGTTCCACATGAAGTTGCTGGTGAAAAGGTTGTCGTATTGCTCACGGAACATGGCCGCATGCACCGAGCGGGTCACTTCGGCCTGAACCTCTTCTTTACCGGGCCAAATGTCTTTGAGGTACACCGGCTTTCCGGCGGAGTCCGCGCCCAGGGGATCCCTGGTAAGATCGATATTGACCGAGCCGGCCAGGGCGTAAGCCACGACCAGGGGCGGACTGGCAAGGTAGTTGGCGCGCACGAGGGGATGAATGCGGCCCTCGAAGTTGCGGTTGCCCGATAGGACGGCGGCGACAGTGAGATCTCGCTCCCGGATCACCGAGGCCACAGGCTCCGGAATCGGGCCGCTGTTTCCGATGCACGTGGTGCAACCGTATCCGACCGTGAAAAACCCTAAGGTCTCCAAAGCGGATGTGAGCCCGGCTTCATCCAAGTAGCGTGTGACGACCGTCGAGCCTGGAGCGAGGCTGGTCTTGACCCACGGTTTGACCCGCAGCCCTCGCTCCACGGCGTTCTTGGCCAGAATCCCCGCGCTGATCATGACGCCGGGGTTGCTCGTATTCGTGCAGGACGTAATGGCTGCGATCACGACCGACCCGTTGTCGATGCCGTACCGCACGGTCGGATAGGCCGATGGGAAAGTCCGTGTGAGGCTTTCCGCAACCTCGTCCAGTCCCAGGCGGTCCTGAGGGCGGCGCGGCCCCGCCAGGCTGGGTACGACCGCGCTCATGTCCAGCTCGACCACGTCACTGAAGACGGGCTCCGGCGAATCCTCACCGCGGAAAAGACCTTGGATCCCGCAATACCGCTCGACTGTCTCAGCGAGCGATGCCCGGTTGGAAGCCCTCAAGTACCGAAGCGTTT
>CALBZH010000501.1 GCA_937889795.1 uncultured Syntrophobacteraceae bacterium
TTGAGCGAAGCTGGTGTTACGTCTTATTTCATCAAGGCACTTCGATTTACTATTGCGATGAGCCCAAAAGAGTTATTGAGTACATTAGAGAGGTAAAGCCTACGGTCATGGCGTCCGTGCCGCGCCTCTATGAAAAGATCCACGCGGCGATCACGGGCAGCCTTCAAAAGGCTCCACCATTAAGGCAGACGCTTTTTCGATGGGCCATGGAAGTGGGCAAGGAAGCGTGCGAGCAAACGAGAACGAAAAAGCGCGCTCCCATGGGGTTCAAGCTGAGACACTCCTTGGCGCATGGTTTAGTCCTTAAGAAGATTCAAGGAGTCTTTGGGGGCAGGATCAAATACCTGATCTCCGGTGGGGCCCCGTTTTCCAAGGAAATAGCCGAGTTTTTCGGCGCTGCCGGGATCATGATTTGTGAAGGATATGGACTCACCGAGACGTCTCCTACGGTAACCTGCAACCACCCCGCCTGCTTCAAGTTCGGAACGGTGGGAACGGTGGTGCCTCAATGCGAAGTGAAACTGTCCCCGGCTGGAGAGATTCTCGTCAAAGGCGAAAATGTCATGCTGGGTTACTACAAAAAGCAGGAATTGACAGCCGAATCCATGGAAGATGGATGGTTCAAGACTGGAGACGTCGGGGCATTCGATGAAGACGGGTTCCTAAAGATCACCGACAGGCTCAAGGACCTCATCATTACTTCAGGAGGCCAGACCATCTCTCCCCAGCACGTGGAATCGTCCATCGCGGAGGACCCTTTCATCGAACAGATTGTGGTCATCGGAAACCAGAGGAAGTTCTTGAGCGCTCTGATTGTTCCCGCCTTCGAGACCCTGGAGGGGGTCGCCAAGGAGCGTGGTCTGGTTTTTTCGACCCGGCAAGAGCTCCTCAAAGACCCCTGGATTCTCGATTTCTACAGAGAGCGAATCGAGAGCCACTCGAGGGACTTGGGCGAGCATGAAAGAATCAGGCAGTTCCGATTGCTCTCCCGTGAGCTGACCCAGGAGGCAGGTGAAATCACACCCTCGCTCAAAGCAAAACGAAAGATCATCGACGAAAACTATGCGGATATCATTGCATCGATGTACAAGGAGTAATCCGTCGAAAACTCGGCGGAATCCAATCCTGAAGCAGATTGGCTCTGGAGGAGAGCGATGTCGTCTCTGTTGCCTCGGTTCCCGCACACACTCCTCACGGCCTCAGTCTGTTTGCATTTCCTGACCTGTTGCCCGCAGGTCCTGGCACCGGGTCACGCGTTCTCAGATCCTCGCCTTCCCAGCTTTTTCAGTCACCGTTCCGATCGCCTTCCCGGTCAGACGCGAGCCGAGATGAGCCTGGCAACAGGCAGAGCGGGCGAAATGCCTTCCGAATCCGCAGCTTCGGCGGAGCCCGAAAAGAACAGTCGCTCCCTAAGCCGGTCTGAAGGGATTCGAGCGCTGAACCGAGAGGTCGTTCGTCTCTACCAGCAGGGCAACTATGAAGAGGCGGTGAAGCACGGTCTGAAGACATGCGAAACGGCCCGACACCATCTCGGCGAGGACGATCCCGAATTGGAAGCCTGCCTGAGCAATCTGGCGCTCATCTACAAAGCACGAGGCCAGTACAGCCAGGCGGAGCCGCTGCTCAAGGAATCCTTGGAGATCTCGCGAAGGACCCGCGGCGAAAACAATCCGGATTTCGTCACGGGTCTGAACAACCTGGCCAACCTGTACGCGGACACGGGCCGATATTCCGAGGCTGAGACCCTTTACCTGCAAAGCCTGGAGATCATACGGGCCAATGCCGGCGAAGCGAACGCGTTCATGGTCAAAGGTCTCAACAACCTGGCTTCCCTCTACAATCGGATGGGCAACTTTGTCGCGGTGGAGCCACTGTATGCAAAGGCGCGCGACCTCCTTGCGTCGATGCCGGGAGACAACCAGGCGGACCTGGCCGTCGTCCTGAGCAACTTGGCTCACCACATCTGCGTGCTTGGAAGATACGTTGAGGCCGAATCGCTCTATCGGCAATCCCTGGAGATCAGCAGGAAGACGCTCGGAGAACAGCATCCCCAGGTGGCCCGCACCCTGAACAATCTCGGCTCATTGCACGAAGCCATGGGCCGGTACGCCGAAGCCGAGCCGCTTTACCAGGAAGCCCTGGCGGTTCTCACCGCCAGCTCGGGCAAGGAGAGCCCCGACGTGGCCGCTGTCCTGAACAACCTTGCGGGTCTCTTCAAGACCATGGGCGATTATCCCAAAGCCGAGCGCTTCTACCGCCAGGCCAGTGACATCTGGCGCGCCGTATTGGGGGAAGACCATCCCCAATTCGCATCCGGTTTAAGCAACCTGGCGGATCTGCACTATCAGATGGGCGATTTTGCCGCGGCGGAGCAGCTTTATGAGCGCGCGCTGACGATCGAGCGCGCAAGCCTCGGTGGGACGCATGCCGATGTGGCCCTCACCCTGCAGAACTTGGCCGTACTCTATAAAGCGACAGGTCGCTATCAGGAGGCCGAGCCGCTCTATCGGAAAGCGCACGAAATCTGGAAGACCTCGATGGGAGACTGGCATCCCAATGTGGCTCTTGCGCTGCACAACCTGGCGGCCCTCCATCACGGCATGGGCCGTTATGCTGAGGCCGAGACCCTCTACCGGCAGGCCCTGGACCTGAGAACCGCCACACTGGGAGCAGACCACCCCGACGTAGCGGCCACGGCGAACAACCTGGCAGCGCTCTGCGCGGCGACCTCGCGCGAGAGCGAGGCTCTTGCGTTGATGAACCGGGCTCAGAGTACCAACGACCATCTGATCCAGAACGTGGTCGCCATCGCCTCCGAGAGTCAGCGTCTACACTATCTCAAGCGACTCCGGGGGGAGATGGACGCCTATCTGTCGCTGATCAGTCAAGGTGCACCCCCCTCCCCCAGAGCGGTCGCGGATGGACTGGATCTGGTGCTCCGGCGGAAAGCGATTGTCGCCGAGGCTGAGGCTGCCGAGCGCGACGCGGTTCTAGGCGGACACTATCCCGATCTGGTGCCACGCCTCCGGGAGCTCACCACCCTGCGCCAGCAGATCGCCCGGAAGATGATGTCCGGCCCCGGGCCGGAGGGACCTGAAGCCCACCGACAGTTGCTGGACGAGTGGCAGGCCGAGAAGGAAAAGCTGGAGGTCACGCTGGCGAGCAAGATCCCTGAGATCGGGCTCGAAAGGAGGCTTCGGGAGGCCGACCGACACGCCGTCGCCAAGGCTCTCCCACGAGGCGCCAATCTGGTCGAGCTCGTCCGCTCTGACGTGTTTGATTTTAAGGCCGTCGCTGCCCAGGGACAGCCGCTTTGGAAGCCCGCCCGCTACCTTGCATTCGTTTTGGCTGCTGGAGAGCCCGAGAAGGTCGTCATGGTCGATTTGGGTCCGGCGGAGCCCATTGACCGAATGATCTCCGACTTCAGAAGCGAAATCACCGGAAAACCGGAACCGCCCGCTGCCCGAGGGATTGCCGCCAAAGCCGAGCCCATGGCAGCCCAGGACAGCGCAAACCGTCTCCGGGCGGCGGTCTTCGACCCGCTCAAATCCGTGCTTCAGGGACGGACACAGCTATTCCTGGCCCCGGATGGCGACCTCTATCGCCTGCCCTTCGAGGCTCTGCCGATCGAGCCCGGCCACTGCCTGATCGATGATCTCCGCATCAGCTACGTGGGCGTCGGGCGGGATCTGCTGCGCTTCGGTATGGTTGACCCGGCAAGGCCCGCGCCGCCCTTGATCGTTGCAGACCCGGACTATGACCTGGCAACCGATTCGCAGGCTGCATCGAGCGCGCCCGTCCAGGCATCGATGCCGCCGCTGCGGGAGCTGTTTCAAACCGTTCGACAATTCGATCGCCTGCCCGGCACCCGTGCTGAAGCCGAGCGCGTTGCCGCCTTGCTGGGTGTGAAGCCCGTGCTGGGCAACATGGCTTCCAAGAGCCTGCTTGCAGAGGCTCATTCTCCGCGCATCCTCCATATCGCAACGCACGGTTTCTTCCTGCCGGATCCGGAGCGCCGCTCCGGCCAAAATGGGTGGGAGCAGGATTGGCCAGCCAACCGGCGAAATCGCGGTACCAATCCGCTGGCTCGGTCCACGGAGAACCCGCTTCTGCGCTCGGGGCTTGCGCTCGCCGGAGTCAATGCGTGGCTCCAGGGCAAGGGCTCGTCGGTGGAGGCGGGCGATGGGATCCTGACCGGAGAAGAGGCGTCGGGGCTGGATTTGCTGTCAACCGATCTGGTGGTGTTGTCCGCGTGTGAAACGGGTCTGGGCGACATCAAGGTGGGCGAAGGGGTTTTCGGACTGCGCCGAGCCTTCCTCCTCGCAGGCGCCAAGACCCTCGTCATGAGCCTGTGGATGGTTCCCGACACGCAGACCCAACGGTTGATGGGCGGGTTCTACCAGAGGCTGTTGGCAGGAGAGCCCCGGGCAGACGCGCTGCGCGGCGCCCAGCTGGCTGTCAAAGCCGACTTTCCAGAGCCGTTCTATTGGGCGGGCTTCGTCTGTCAGGGCGATCCGGCCCCGCTGCCAGCACGGCCACGGAATCCATAGACCCATGCGAGCTGAGACGGTTTCGCAGAACGGCGGTGTTCTGGAGGGGATTTGCGCGATGATTCTCGAACTGTTGGAATACCTCTTGACCTCCTGCTCGAAGACAGCGAGGTCCATGGGATTTCTCTCGTCATCGCTCCAGGTGCGGGCTCGCTATCGGCGCTGCAGGAAAGCCTGGGCACCCCATATCCAACAAACGCGGCGCGCCATTCTGAAAGCCATGGACCGGTGCCGGCGCCGCCGTAAAGTCGTTGTGCTGGGCGCCGGCCTGCTGCACGACATCCCCCTGAAAGAGCTTTCGGAGCGGTTCGATGAAGTCGTGCTGGTGGACATCGTTCATCCTCGGCTGAGCCGCCTCTCCGCGCGGCGATTCAGAAATGTAACGCAGCTTTCCGCGGACATCACGGGCGTCATGGAACCGCTTCGGCAGGCTGTCCAAGTCCCCGATGCTCCCCTGCCGGTGTCGCAGCCGCAGCTCTTTCTCGATGACCCCGAGCTCGACCTCACGCT
>CALBZH010000502.1 GCA_937889795.1 uncultured Syntrophobacteraceae bacterium
GTTTGGGCAGGGAGAGGACCATCCCGTGGTCAATGTGTCCTGGAACGACGCCAAGGCGATGGCCGATTGGCTGTCCAAGCAGGGCAGCGGGAGTTACCGCCTTCCGAAGGAAGCCGAGTGGGAGTATGGATGTCGGGCTGGAACAACAACAGCCCGTTTCTGGGGCGATTCACCTGACGATGCCTGCCGCTATGCCAACGTCGCGGACAAGACCAGCAGCAGCGCATTCCGAGAGCCCACGGACTTCGACTGCGAGGATGGGTTCGTGCATACCTCACCCGCAGCCGCATTCAAGCCCAATGCCTTTGGTCTCTATGACATGCTGGGGAACGTCGCCGAATGGTGTGAGGATATCTATGCTGGGGGGAGAGGAGGACAGCAAACGAAATCGCAGCGCGTGGTCAACAGCGGGCAGCCCATTCGCGTCGTTCGAGGAGGGGGCTGGCGCGGTGAGCCCCGCTCGGTGCGCTGCGCCGATCGCCCACCGCATGATTCCGTCTTTCGAAGGGCCGGGCTCGGATTTCGTCTCGTGAGGCTCGGCAATCCTCCCCCGTGATCAAGGATGACGTCCGGGCAGCCCCTTATGAGCCCATTCCAGAAGGCTAAATTCCACTTGGCATGCGTTATGCCTCTTGAAGCCACACAGAGTACGGAATTCGAGGAGCGAGAGGAAAGAAGCCATGGATTGGAAGACACGCGTTGCTCAGGAGGTCAGGATCATGAAGCATTCTGGGAAAGCCATGTTATTGCTGATGGTTGTGTTGGTGTTTGCCGCTCTGGTGCTGGCGGCACCGGGCGTTTCCCGGGCCGGCGGGTGGGACGAGCCGGATCACGGCACCTACTACACCGGCGATCAATCGGGGCAGGGTCTGGAAATCCAGCAGGTCAAGCATTGGAAACGCCGCCCCAGCCACCGGGTTTGGGTGGGATACGGGGGGCCGTACTACGGGTATTATTATTACGGCCCGAGGTATTACGGCCCGGCTGTGACCTACGGGTTTCCATACGCATACCCGTACCCTTACGTCGCACCGGGAGTCTCGGTGCACATCGGGCTGTAACGCTCGAGTCAACCCATCACTCGCCTCACCATAATGACGCCGAAACGGGGCAGAGCCATCGTGGCTCTGCCTTTTTCATTAAGCCGCGTTTTTGATGAGATATCAGCACAATTCGGATCAAGCACGGCCTCAGGTCTTTACGGTGTCTTTCCATTCATTTCTGTTGCTGTGCAAGACAATAGGTCCGGAGTTTGACCAGGACGGAACGGGTTGCTCTCCTCTCCTGCCCTAGCGTGCGTTGAGATTGTGGAATGCAGCTATTTCAAAGCCCCGCTCGGGAAAATGCCCGTCAAACGTAAATGCGGTTGTGAGCGCTCGTGCCTCCATGATTTCAAAGCTGAGGCAGTCCGTGAGACTCACACTCCGGCTCCTTTCAGCCTGCAATCGCTGGAGCGCCTGATTGTGCCATCGCTTATCGACCCAAACCACGTCGAGGATCGGTACAATCTTCCGATCGAAATCCCATGCCGCTTCGAGACTGACCCGACGCTGCAGCAGAGTCAAGGTCTCGAGAAGGACGTAGGAGCTAGTGAGGAGCCGGGTGTCGTTTTGCACGAAGTATTCGAAATTTGCCTTGGCGCGAGCATGCATATAGTCATCATGAACCAGAAGGGCAAAGAGTGCAGGCGTATCTGCAAATATGATCATGACGGGAGCTCCTCCTCCAGATAGCGATCGTGATCCGTGGAAATGTCAGGGACGCCGGCCCTGTGCTTTCCCGCTGCTGCCAACGCCTGGCGGTAGAGTGCACGGCGGTTTGGTGGTTGCTTCAAAAGGTATTGGTCCAAAGCCCTGCGAATGATCGCTGCTATGGATTCCTTGTTCTGGTGGGCCGTCTCCTTCAGGAGGGCCGCTTGTTCTTCCGTCAATTGAATCTGGGTTCGAACCATGACGATCTCCTTGGTGGTATGATGTAAGAAGTGCATATCTGATAACACTTCGATGGAGGATGTCAACCCGAACCATTTCGGACAGCAGCAAGATGCCCGTTGGACGATTCGTCCTTCCGGCCGTGGCACGGCCGCCAACTGCTGCAAGACGGTTGTCCTACAGAGAGTGAGCGAACGGATGTGACGAGAGATCACGTTGCCTCCGACCACGGGTGTCTGCTGTCCCGGGTCTCCACGGGGTTTGGTTGGGAGCCGCTGCACCTTTTGATCGTGATTATCATTCAGGCGATTTGTGTTAGAATTGTATATTGTTGAATTGACACTGTGAGCTCAGGTGCGGGGTAAGACGTTGGACAGCGGCCCTTCGGACGGCAACAACTCCATCAAGAACATCGGCCGGGCGTTCAGCAGCCGCAACTACCGGCTGTTTTTCGTCGGTCAGTCCATTTCCCTGGTGGGGACGTGGATGCAGCAGACGGCCCTGGCCTGGCTGGTCTATCGGGTGACCGGTTCTGCCTTTCTGCTCGGGCTGGTGGGGTTTGTGAGCCAGGTGCCGTCTCTCGTCGTCGCTCCCTTCGCCGGGGTGCTGATCGACCGCTGGAACCGGCACCGGGTGCTCGTGGTCACCCAGAGCCTAGCCGCGCTCCAGGCTTCGTTGCTCGCCTTCCTGGTCCTGATTCACGACATCACGATTGAGCGGATTCTCGTTTTGAGTTTCTTTCTCGGCGTGGTGAATTCTTTCGATATGCCAAACCGGCAGTCCTTTGTGGTGCAGATGGTCGAGGACCGGAAGCTCCTGGGGAACGCGATCGCCCTCAATTCGTCGATGGTGCACATCGCACGCATGATTGGCCCTCCCATCGCCGGTATCTTGATTGCCCTGTTCGGCGAGGGCGTGTGTTTTCTTCTGAATGCGGTCAGCTACCTGGCCGTCATTGTCTGTGTCCTCCGAATGACCATTGCCCCCCAGCCGCGCATCGTCCACGACAAGCACGTTCTCGCGTCGCTCAAGGAGGGGTTTTCGTATGCTTTCCAATTCGCCCCGATCCGATCGCTCATTCTGCTGCTTTCGTTCACCAGCCTCATGGGTATGCCCTTTGTGGTCCTGATGCCGTTGTATGCCAAGGATGTCTTTCACGGCACCTCACAAACGCTCGGGTTTCTCATGGGGGCAACCGGAATGGGAGCCTTGTCCGGGGCACTTTTCCTGGCATCTCGATCGAGCGTCCTCGGCCTCGGCCGGATCATCGTGATCGCCTCGTCGACCCTCGGACTCGGCGTGATGGCCTTTTCTCATTCAACCCTGTTCCCGTTATCACTGCTGATGCTCTACTGCTCGGGATTTGGCATGATGGTCCTCTTGACGTCCAGTAACTCCATCCTACAGACCATCGTGGACGAGGAAAAACGAGGCCGGGTCATGAGCCTCTACACCATGGCCTTCATGGGGACCGTCCCCTTTGGAAACCTCTTGCACGGATCCCTCGCCAGCCGCTTCGGTCCCCAGAACACCCTCCTCTTGGGCGGTGTCTGCTGCCTTGTCGGCGCCATCCTCTTCGCGCGCCAGCTCCCGGCCCTGCGCACTCTGGTTCGACCCATTTACGTCCGCCTGGGAATCCTCTCGGAATAAGGTTTTTGGGCTTAAGCCGGGTATCTTCTTCTGCTCCTCCCTTTTATCATCGTCCCAACTGAATTCTCCGTCGGCTCATCTTGACAAAGCCTGGGATCATGATAGCTTGCCCCCATTATTCATGCACTCATGAGGTGGGGAGCGGGCTGCTTCCCCAACTCGGACCCCCCATCTACCCTGTTGGCATAGTCGGATTCATCCATCACGGTCCTTTCCCATGAAGCCTGCGGAAATGACGGGTTGGGCAAACAGAAGAGGAGGTGGCTATGAAACGGCTTATCGTCTGCTGTGACGGAACGTGGAACAACGCGGAGCAGGAACAGAACGGCATCCCTGCACCCACCAACGTGCTGAAGATTTTCAATGCCGTTTCGGAGGGGGATCCTGATGAGAAGATCAAGCAGCTGAAGTACTATCACCCGGGAGTCGGCGGGGAAGGTGGGCTCATCGACAAGGTTGCGGGCGGGGCCATCGGTGCCGGCATCAGCCGAAACATTTGCAGCGCTTACCACTGGCTGGGCTTGAACTACGAGGAGGGCGACGCAATCTACCTTTTCGGGTTCAGTCGCGGTGCCTTCACGGCGCGGAGCCTCGGTGGGCTTCTCGGGAAGGGGCTCCTGAAATTGGCGGATTTGAATTCCCGAGAATCCTGGCATCGCGTACACACCGCCTACGATCAAGGATATCGAGTCACGAACGCAACAATCGCCGACTGGGCGCAAAGTGACTGGCAATTCTTCCACGATGGACAGCCGACGCCCATCCGCTTCATCGGGGTATGGGATACCGTGGGAGCACTCGGAGTTCCTGACGATCTGGAACTGTTCAACATTTTGGACGACAGGGAGAAGTGGCAGTTCCACAGCACCGAGCTCGGCGCGCACGTCAAGACCGCTCGGCATGCCATGGCCATCGATGAGGTTCGTTCCAGCTTCAGCATCACCCGCTGGTCGAACGCCTCCGAGCACCCGGATGCCCTGGAGCTCTGGTTCCCAGGGGCTCATTGCGACGTCGGGGGAGGGTACTCGGTATGCGATCTTTCAGACGGGGCCTTGCTCTGGATGATGGAGGAAAGCGGCCGAGCCGAGCTCAAATTCAGGCAGGGGGCAACCACCACGCTCAAGCCGAACCCTCTTGGCGTCATGCACAATTCCTACAAAGGGGTGTTTGCCAAGTTCCGATCTCGCCCCCGGAACCTCGATGCCATGGTGGACGCAAACAAGGCACGTTTCCATTCCAGTGCGCTTGAGCGACAGCGCGTTTCACCAATAGCCTATCCCCCTTACCACCCCACGCGGATCCTGGAGGTGACGGATGAGCCGTTTGAGGTTGATGTGTTTGCCGACACCCAATGGAACTATACGGGTGTTTACCTGCCGGCAGGGCATGCGTTTCTCTTTTCCGCGACGGGAGAGTGGCAAGATGGCAAGGACACCTGCGATTGGAAAGGAACCGAGGATGCCAGCCTGACCATCGGGGACATCTTCCGAGGCGCGTCGACGTTTCTCGGGAAGTCTGAAGATTTCGTCAAGAGGATCACCCGGAATCAATCCACGGATCTCTTGGGCACGAAGCGGGTTGAGCAATTCAAATGGTTCACGATGGTCGGCGCCATCACCAATGATGGCGCTTCATCGGCCGCCGTGACCAACGATGGCAGTCCCGTGCCGCATCAATACGTGGATTTGACCGCCCACGAAAAGGAGCCGTTCGTGGTCACCGCTCCGGGATACCTCTATTGCTTCGCGAACGATGTCTGGAGCCTGTATGAGAACAATCGTGGCAGTGTGAGGCTTTCTATCCGACGCGTTTCGTAAGGGTGCGGATTTGTGGATGACCGATGAGGAGGTTCAAGGTGAGCCGGATTGCGGACCGAAACATTCTCATTACGGGCGGGGCGAGCGGCCTTGGACGACTCATCGCTCTCAAGGCAGCGGCGCTCGGTGGACGGGTTATCCTCTGGGATGTCAATGAGGCCAATTTGGATCGCGTGGCCCGCGAGATCGGGTCAATAGGTCGGCCGGTCATGGCCCGACGGTGCGATGTCTCCAATCGGGACGCCGTGTCCCTTGCCGCCCGTGAGGTGACGGAGTCTTTTGGGGCGCCAGATATCCTGGTCAACAATGCCGGCGTGGTCTCCGGACGGTCTTTTCTCGAATGCACGGATGCGGAGCTAGATCGGAAGAGCGTCGTGTAGGGAAAGAGTGTAGATCTCGGTG
>CALBZH010000503.1 GCA_937889795.1 uncultured Syntrophobacteraceae bacterium
AGGGTGCTGTCGGTAAACGCGGTGACGGTGTATCCAAGCCGGGTCAGAAAGGCCTTTCCCATCTCACACAACATCTGCTCGTCATCGACCAGGAGGACCCGTTCGCTCCCGGTCGGAAGAGGCGAGCCGACAGCGCTGTCCTCACCTTCTCCCGCCATAGTCACCAGCGGCAGGTGGATCCGGAACGTCGCTCCTTTGCCCGGTCTGCTGTCAACCGTGATGCGGCCCCTATGGCTCTTCACGATGCCATGAACCACGGACAGCCCCAGTCCGGTTCCCTCCCCCTGCTGCTTGGTGGTAAAGAACGGATCGAATATCTTGGCGATCGTTTCTTCACCCATGCCAGCGCCGCTGTCCGACACCTCCAGGCAAGCATACGATCCAACTGGCAGATCGTGCTGCTCCATACCAGGCATAATCCGCTCGGACTTCAGGGAAACACGCAGAATCCCACCCCCCCGCCCCATAGCCTGCTTGGCGTTCGTACACAGGTTCAAGAGAACTTGGTGGATCCGGGTCGGATCCGCGAGGACAGTCCCCGTCAGGGGATCGAGCTCCTCACGGATTTCAATGGTCGACGGCAGGGTCGCGCGCAGGAGCTGGAGAGCCTCCTGCACCACGACCTGGATCCTGACGGGCTTTCGGTCCATCTCGCTCTGACGGCTGAAGGCAAGGATCTGCTTGACGAGATCCTTGGCCCTGTTCCCGGCCTTCATCACTTGAGCGAGGTGAGGGACGGCGGGCGAGTCGGAATCGAGATCGTCCAAAGCAAGCTCCGTATAGCCAAGCACGGCCGCCAGGATGTTGTTGAAGTCGTGGGCGATGCCACCGGCAAGAGTCCCCACGGCTTCCATCTTCTGGGCTTGCAGGAGCTGCTCTTCGAGCCGCGCTCGCTCCTCTGCGGCCCTTCGCCTCTCCGTCACGTCATGGGCAATGCCTTCCACGGCGATCACAGCTCCCCGCTCGTCGAAGACAGGCGTGTCGCTCGCTTCCACCCAGACGGTCTGTCCGTTCCGGTGCCTCAACGCCATCAGAAAAGACGGCTGTTTGACCCCTTCCATGCTGAGCATCGTGTGCTCGCGAGCGGCCTCATTCACAGGGTCATCGGCAAGGAACATTTCGAAATAATTTAGAAATTCTTCCGGTGTATAGCCCAGGATGTGGGTAATGGACGGACTCACGAATTGAACGACCCCGGCCGCATCATGCGAATAGAAGAAATAGTCCGCCTGAAGGTTCTCGGTGATGCGACGGAATTTGTCCTCACTCAGGACCAGGGAGCGCTCGGCCGATTTTCTCGCCTCGATGTCTCGGATCAGGTTCTCGCGCATTTCGTTGATGGCCAAGCTGACGAGTCCGATCTCGTCGTCTTCATGGCCGCGTCGGCGATCGATCCGAAGCGGGGTTTCCAGCTGAGACAGGTTCAGGGAAAGCGCGTACTGGGCGAGAGCATGAAGGGGCCTCCCCACCATCAGATAGAACAGAACGAACAGGAACGCAGCGACGAGGAAGGTTTGGACGGCCTCGGAAGCGAGGATGAGTCCCGCTTTGTCCGAGAGCCGATCCATCAGGCCCTCGGGACAAGCCTGCACAATCAAGGTTCCGAGAGACTGCCGTCTGTCGCGATGCTCGAAAGACAGAGGGTATTCGCGCTTAATCCCCTGATGCGAGTGCACGGCTCCCAAGCTCTCCAGCACAGCACCGTTGTTACGCACTTCAACATGAGCGATGGCTGGCAGCTGCAGAATACCGCTCAACTGGACGCGCAGCATGTCCAAGTCGAGCGTCCACAGGCACGACTCGATGCTCGGCACCCGGCTTTTCTCTATCTCGGCGAATCGCTGCTCGAGCGCTGCCAGCTCCCTCTGGTATTCGTAGTACAGCTGAGCTGCCGTCCGGATCAGCGTCAGCATGAAGCTGAAAAGGACCATGTAGAAGAAGAGTCTGCGTCCGATGCCGTGCCGTTGTCCCAATAGTCCTCTCAAATCTCCGTTCCTCATAGCGGGTAAGCTTTGAGAGCCGTTTTCCCGGGTAAGGCCAAGGCCATTGAGTCGGTTATACACCACGAGCTCCATGCGTCTATCGCGAAACATGTCAAAGGAGACTTCAGGAGTCTTGACGCACTTGACATCTTTCTCACTTCGAACATTCAATGCCACACTTTCCTCTATCCTTAGCCAAACGCCCTCGACGGACATTGTCCGTCTCAAGCAGCACTCGGGGTGTCGATCCCGACCCTACACGGACGCCTCATGCAAAAGTCGCGCATTGACAGACCACGCCCCTTCGAAAATTCAACGAGCCCCCGGCTTCACGACGTCCGGAAGCAGGGTCGCGTTTGGCGTTGTTGAACCCCGGACCGCATGTTAAAGAATCCATACGGACCTTTGAACCCTCAGCATGCAAGGAGTCGCGCGATGAATTTCTCCGTCCCCGAAAGGTTCAAGAAGGAAGACGAGCGGTTTTCAGCGTTTCTCGACACCCACTGCATGCCCCACCTTTCAGCATGGAATCGTGACGGGGTGGTTCCACGCTCTTTTGTCGAATCCATGGGACGAGAAGGGTTTCTTGGCTTTGAGGGGAGCGGTGCACAGCTCCGGGAGCAGCCGGCTCTCAAGCAGGCGCTTTTCGTCGAGAATCTTGCCAGGCGCTCTCCGGGCGTAGCCGTGGTCATCCTCGTTCAGATCTCGCTGGGGTGCAAGAGCGTGGCTCTGTACGGGAGCCCAAAACAGAAGGAAGCTTACCTCGAGCCGGGAGCCAGGGGAGAGCTGCTGCTGTGCCTTGGAAACACCGAACCCCATGCCGGGAGTGATGTCGCCAATATTGCCATGAACGCTCAAAAGGTCGACGGAGGCTGGCTGCTCAACGGAACCAAGGCCTATTCCACCAACGCCGCCATCAGCGATCACGGGATTGTCACGGCGGTGACCGATCCGGAAGAACCGCGAAACAAGCGGCTTTCGATGTTCATCGTGGACCTGAATGCGCCGGGAGTCACCCGAAAGCCGCTCAACAAGCGCGTCTGGATTCCATCCGACCTCACCCGCATCCAACTGGCGAATGTCTTCGTCCCCGACGAGAGCCTTCTGGGCGTTAGAGGGCGCGGTTTGCAGCAGGTGCTCGAGATTTTCACCAACAGCCGCATTCCCATCAGCGCCCTGACTCTCGGGACGGCCGTCGGGGCCTTCGAGCTGGGGCTTGACCATGCGGCCAAGCGATCCGCCTTCGGGACAAAGATCATCGGGTTTCAGGCCAAGGCTTTTGAGGCGGCGGACCTGTTCGCTCGAATGGAGGCCGCGCGCCTTTCGGTCTACAAAGCCTGCTGGGCGCGGGATGAAGGGCTCGACTTCGCAACGGAGGCGTCCATCGCCAAGTATCTCTCGGTGCAGGTCGCACGGGATGTGGGAACGTGGGCTGCGGATCTTTTCGGTGCGGCGTCGGTTGTGTTCGAGCACCCCATCCACAAGTTTCCCATGGATGCCTGGGCCGCATCGCTGGGAGAGGGCACCCAGGACATCCAGAAGCTGATCATCTATCGAGCGCTCATGAAACAGCGCAGCATCGACGCCTAGATTTCGTCCCCGTCAGGGCTCCAGCACGATCTTTCCGAACTGCTCGCTTCGCTCCATGAGGGCAAAGGCCTCGCGTCCCTCCTTGAGCGGGCGGATGCGATCGATCACGGCTTTGAGCCGCCCCGACCACAGCAGATCGGTTACCTCCTGGAAATCCTGGTGGGACCCCATGGTGCTCCCGATCAAGCTGATCTGTTTCCCGAAAAGGAAGCGGATATCGATCTGGATTTCGGGACCCGACGTGTTGCCGATAATCACGATGCGCCCCCCTCGAGCCACTGCCTTGATGCTCGTGTTCAGCGTCGCCGCGCCCACGTTGTCCACCACGACGTCCACGCCCCTCTTGCTCGTGAGCCGGGCGATCTCCTTGCCCCAGTCCGCCTTGGACCGATCGATCACAACATCCGCACCCAGGTCATAGGCTGCGGCCGCTTTGGCCGGGTTGCTTGCCACGACAAAGACTTTCGCCCCTGCGAGCTTGGCGATTTGGGTCGCCATCGTGTTGGCCCCGCCCCCAGCTCCGACAACGAGCACCGTTTCTCCGGCGCGCAATTTGGCCCGATGGATGAGCATTCGCCAGGCGGTGAGCGTGACCAGGAGAGGGGCAGCTGCGGTGGCGAAGTCCAGCCCGTCGGGAATGGCCTTCAGATTGTGCGCGGGCACGGCGGTATACTCCGCAAGCCCGCCCCGTCGATGCTCGCCCAGGATCTGGTAGCCGGGACTCACGCTGGATTCCCCACGCCGGGTGAATTCATCTTCGAACCGGTTCACGCCGGGATCGACCACGACCCGTTGCCCCGGCTCCCACCCGGCCACGCCCGCACCCAGACCTTCGATCACGCCCGCGATGTCAGATCCTCCCCAATGGGGCATCTCCAACGAGAGTCCCGGCCAGCCGCGCCGCACCCAGATGTCCAGGTGGTTCAACGCGCAGGCCTTGACCTTGAGGAGGACTTCGCCAGGACCCGGCTTGGGAGTTGGAACCTCTTTGTAGGACATGACTTCGGGTCCCCCATGCTTCTCGAAACACAGTGCTTTCATGTGCTGTCTCCGTCAAGAAGGTCCATCCTGTGCCAGGTTTTTCGCCTGCCCTGAGCCGCTCAACCATTCCTGACGTTATCACACTCGGCATCAAAATGAACCCTCTTCCACCGCCCATGTGGGGTTTCTGGCGTCCCCCTCAATGGACCCCTCCTCAACGACGCGAATTGGCTTGACCCGGAAAGACGGTTCATGATGTATAAGACGATATCGCACCCGTTTTATCGGAACACGGTGTCTGCTGAGCTCTTTCCTGGTTTTGAGTCAAGTGAGCGAGATTCCAATCATCAAAGGAGAAGATCACCATGCTCAAGGAATTCAAGGAATTCGCCATGCGAGGCAACGTGGTGGACATGGCCACCGGTATCATCATTGGGGGGGCCTTTGGAACCATCGTGAAAAGTCTTGTGGACGATGTTTTGATGCCGCCCATCGGTCTCCTCCTCGGAGGGGTGGATTTCACGAACTTTTTCGTGGTGCTCAAAGAAGGCAAGACAGCCGCTCCCTACGGGGCGCTGGCGAATGCCAAGGCAGCCGGGGCCGTGAGCATCAACTACGGGCTGTTCATCAACGCCGTGATCAGCTTTCTCATCGTCGCCTTCGCCATCTTCATGGTCATCAACGGGATGAACTCCTTGAGACGTCAGCAGGATGGTGGGTCGAGAGTCGCAAAGTTACCGGTTTCTGCACCTGCTTTGCACTTGCTTCTCCCTTTCCGCCCGCAAAAACGAAAAGCGAAATGCTGGAAAGAAGTAGGAATGCCATTCCTATCTTTTTAAATGATTTCATTAGGAACTCCTTTTATGACATTTTCCTTCAAATTATAGTGGTTAGCGAATATTAATCAATTCCGGGACGTACACAGAAAGGGACGGAGGAACTATAGATGCAGCTACTTCTTTAGATTTTTAATCGCCTTGCTTACGGCCTTCCATCGCGCCTTTTCCACCGCACTCGGTTTCATGCTTTGTCTAGCCTCCAAGAAAGCGTATTCCTTCTTCAACTTGAAATAGCTTTCTAAGCGTTCAAAATCGAGTCTGCCGTCGCGGAGAGCCTCCTGTACGGCGCAGCCCGGCTCGTTCATGTGCATGCAATCTCCAAAGCGGCAGCCCTCCGCGAGTTCCTCAATATCGTCAAACGCCCGGTCCAACCCCTTTTCAGTACCCCAGACTTGAAGTTCCCTCATC
>CALBZH010000504.1 GCA_937889795.1 uncultured Syntrophobacteraceae bacterium
GCCAGGTCGCTTTCGTAGGTCGTGACGTACTTGCTCAGGAAAGCCACTTCGTGCGCTTCCATGAGAGTGATGATATGCTGAATGTTGACGTCCATGAGGCCCAGGATATTTCGGTAGACTTCATCGGGGTCGCGCCTGCCTGGGTATCCGCCTGCAAGCAGGCTTCCCGGAACAACCCAGTATGCATTGTGGAACGGGGGCGGCGGATTGTCCGATGAATCGAGCTGCGACATGCGCACATCCTTTCTCTGGTGAATCGCTTCAAAGGAGCAGCATGAAATTATCCCACCTGACGGCAGCCCAGCTGGATCTTCTCTCTTACACGATCAACCATTTTCAGGAAATCGCCCGGCAGAACCGCTTTGCGGAGAACAGCTCCATTCCGCACAACGTCGAACGTTGCGTGATCTGCCACCCGGACCGCTTGCCCTTGGATCCCTTCCACACCTATCTCGAGGTGGTCACCCAATCCATCAAGATCCGACGGCCTGCGTTGGACGAAGGGCTGGTCGAGCAAATCAACGGCGACCTGGCCATGGCCGGAGAAGCACGCCGGCTGACGCTCGATGCTCTCCTTTCAGGTGTGTCGGAGGCGCTGGATCTGTGGAAGGCCTGGATCCACGAAGCCATGGCCACCGGTCTCGGCCTATTGTCCGTGCACAGCGACACAAGCCTCGAATTCGACCTCGACGAGGCCGAAGAACAAGGCCATGCCGCGCTCATCGAAGAGAAGACCGGAGAGCTGATGGAGTTCCAGAGAGCAAGCGGAGCCTGATGTGGAGAGAATGCTCTCAGTCACCGGCTGCCTGGACGCGCAGCTCGACTGGCGTTCCTTTGCCGAACACATCGGGGTCGTACATCTCTTCGACGTGCGTGGGCTGAGCCGTGAACACTCCCGGGGCAATGGCCTGGGCCACGTAGGTGAGGTGATAATGGCCAGCCGGTAAAATCTCCGAATAAAATCGAGCAAAATCATGACGGAGCTCACGGAAGTAGAAGCTCCAGCGTGAATACCCGAATTCAAGCCAGTCCTGGTGTTTGTGGCGGTAAGAGCCTTCGGCATAGCTCGGCTCGCCCTGTTTCGCGTCCACGGTCGACGCGGTGGCAAGGTCGCGGTTAACGGGCTCCAGACCGCCGGGCAGGGGATCCTGCACGACGACAAAGTGGCGCTCGGCCGGGACCCCAACATAGAGATCCACGCGAACCAGCTCCCCGGTCTTGAGCTCCGCCGGGCTGTTCAGGAGGACCCATTTACCTTCACGCTCCACGCTGTACTCCCGGTGCACCTCGATGCCCGCGTTCACCGTCTGCGTGTCCATTCCAGAAGCCGCGGGTGACGGCGCGGTCTCGTAGCGCAGGTTGACGCCATAGTAAAGGCGTCCTTGTCCGGACCGTTGGATCCGGACCGTTGCCTTTCGGCCCACATCGCTGATTTTGGGACGATACTCGACCTGGGTCGGTGGACTGGCGAGCGTCTTCAGCTCGGCCGAGCCGAAGCGCTCCTGATCCAGAGACGCCTGGACGGTCAGGGCTGGCGGCGTTTTCTCGTAGAGCCGGCTGAAATCGGACAATGCCCGGACCGCAAACACGTTGTCCTGGGTGGACGACCAGCGGTCCCGCCCTTTTCGTGCCTGGGTAAGGGCGCGCATCAACCGCATGGGGATGTCCCGAAGCTGAGAGGAAGCGTTGCCCGAAGAGGCCTCCTGAGCCAGCAGCGCGCTCAGAAGGGCGGCGTTGTCTCGAACGGTGGAGGTCAGGAGACATCGAAAGCGGGAATCGAGTGTCTCGGTGAAGAAAAGCGTCCCGGCGCTCTGGCTGCTTTGCGCGAGAAGACTGCTCAGGATCTTTTGCTGGATCTTCGACGCTCCCGGGACCTTGATCGAGGCCTGCAGGAACAAGGCTTTCCCGAGCAGGCTCATTTCGGGGATCGCATTTTCGAATCGAACCAGATCCGTCGTTTGAATCTTTCCTGCTTCGGCCAGCGCGGCAATGGCGGTCGCTCGCACGGTCGCCATCATGCCCTTCGTGTAAAAGTCGGCGCTCACATTGCGCTGGAGCAGCCCTTCCAGGTATCCGTGTAGCTTTGCTTCCACCGGATGTGGAGGGGAGAATCCCGCCGACCGAAGCCAGCCAAAGGCGAGAGCGGTGTAGGCGCTCAGGTAGGGATCCACGTGACTGTCCTTGGGCGAGTAAAAGGCCATGCCGCCATTGGGAGCCTGGTACTCGGCCGCCAGTTGGAGCGTCTTCGCGGGCAGACCAGCGGCTTCGTTCCACTCGAACGACCGGCTCACATACGGTTTGAGCTGTTTGTAGAAAGCGGCCATGACGCCCTTCGTCAGCTTCTGCTCCCAGCAGGAGTAGGGATAGCTCTTCATGTAACCGAAGGCCCCTTCAAGACCCCCAATGACCGAAGGAGACAGAGAAAGCTCAAGCTGGCTGTACTCGGGCAGCATGTTTTCAGGAAACAGCACGTTCTCGCTCACTTCCGGCGAAATGGTCGTGCCGTAAGCGGCGGCCACCTGCCGTGCCTGACGTCGCAGGACGGGCACCTGGAAGCGCACCGAATCGCGGTCCCGGTCGTCTCCGGCTTGCGCGTTGAAAGTGATGGTCCCAAAGCCGGACGTTTGGATGGGCATCCGCACGGTCACTCGTTTGAAGGGATCCACCTGGATCGTCTGGGAGGCAACCGCCCGACCTTTCCCCTCGCCCGCAGAGTCAGGCGTGGAAGTGCTCGATTCCTGACGGATGGGTCCCTGTGCCTCGACACTGACCTGAAGCGTACGCGGCGCGTCGGTTCGGTTCATGACCGAGAAGCCTGCCTCGAACCGGTCCCCTTCGAGGACCTGATTGGGCAGTACCGACCGTATCTCGGTGGGCTGGTTTACCTTAAATGACCCCTCTCCAAGCCCCATCTGGTCATTGGGAGTGACCGCCATGGCGAGAATACGCCACCCCGTGAGATTGTCCGGAACCTCGAATTCGATGCGGGCCTTGCCGTCTTTGTCCACGGGAATGGATGGATTCCAGTAGCTCACGAATTTGAAAACCGAGCGCATGGCCAGGTCGGGACCGCCGCCACCGCCCGGATCCGCTCCCTTCTTTTCAAGCTCCTGGCGCCCCACGAGCTGCATGATGAGGTTGTAGTTCACAAGATCCAGGGGATCCAGCGTATAGAACCCCTGGTAAGGATCGTAAACCTTGCGACCCGCAAGCAGATCGAAAACGGCCTCATCGAGGACGGCGACCGCCAGCTCGATGGGGGGGCGGGAGCCCTCTTTGGAGGGGTTGCGGACGACGGCCTCGAGATCGACCGACACCTTGTCTCGAGGCTTGTAAACCTCTTGCTGGGGCTTAGCCTGGACGGCAATTTCCTTGTAGGTGTCGTGGACCTTGACCTGAGCATATCCCATCCGAAACGTCGGCTTTCCCAGATCCTCTCCCTCTTCGCTCACGGGCTTGTCCACCCGCGGGGACATGACCATGACCGAAAGGTAAAAGCCAGGAAGATACTCGGGCTTAATGGGGATTTCGATCACTTCCGTGCTGGTTTCAAAGGTCTTGACCCAGCTCTCCATCACCCCGTAACGCTCGAGGGTGATCAGCCCCTTCATGCCCGGAAAAGGGTTTTGAACCAGAAAACGTGCGGTCTCACCAATTTTCAACGTGTCCTTTTCGGCCTTGACGTCCAGGAGGTTGCCGGGCACGGAGTCCCAGAGCACGTAGCTCTTGCCGGAAGCATACCGATGGATCGAGGTTTGATGACCTGCGGCGGCTTCTTCTGAATTTGGATCGGAAGGAGGTTCTTGACCTTCTTTCCCGATGCGAACCGTGACCCGATAATATCCCGCCTGAGGAACCTTCCACCCAAACGAGACCGGCTCGGCTGTTGAAACCAGGTCGCGCGATTCGACCGGCACCCACTCGTGCACGTACTGCGGAACATAGGCGTCTCCGGCATCCTTGACGCGCGCCGCCTTGGTTTCCCTCCGTTCGACGGTCGCCAGGATCTTGACTCCAGAAACTGGCTCTCCCTCCCGGTTGACCACGATCACCCGTGTGTCGGCAGGCCGCCCTTCTTCAAGGATCCAGTCCTGCTGAGACAGGCCTACGTAAAGATTCCGCCCAAAATAGACAGCGCTGGCTCGATTGGCGACGTGCTTTCCCCTGTCGTCCTGAACGGCGCTTTCCACGCTGAGCCGCCCGTAAAGAATCGGAGAATCGGGGATCTGAAATTGAGTCTCGCAAGTGCCCTGGTCATCCAAGACGGTCCTTGTTTCGAAGACCGTCTGTGTCGGGGGTGTTTCGTATTCGCCGCTCTTGAGCACATCGAAGTCGAACCCGCGGGCCGCCGGATGGGTCGGCGCGAAAGGCTCGGACTTCAAGACGGCAGTGATCCGGGTCTTGGCGCGGGTGTAGGGGCCTCCCGCATGAAGCGATGCGCGCGTCGAGACAGTCACCGGGTCGCCAAGTCCGAAGCGGGTCGCCTGGAGGTCGGTCGTCACCTTGAAGGGAGCTGGCGTGAAATCGCTCACCAAAACCCGCATGGGCTCCAGCTCGTCCTGGGTAAAGTTGGTTGATAGCGTGAATCGATACCATCCCACGGATCCGGTCTTGGGAATGACGAGCTCACCGTCCATGGCGCCGAATTCAGACAAGCGAATCTCGGATTGCTCGAAGATGACTCTATCTCCTGGATCATACACTTTGAGCGTGTAAAGATTCTCAGCGGGCCCCGCCGGCTCTCTGGCGGGAGCCGGCGTATTTTTGGGCGAGGCAGCCATCCGGGCAGGAACCGCCGGTCGGGATTCCTTGGCCTGCGGCGGGACATCGGAGGTCTTAGGCCGCGGATCCACGCCAACCCCTTCGGACACCGTCCCGGGGGGGGTCACGAATCGCTGGTTGTCCTGGTCACGGACATAGATCTTGTATTGAACGGTGTCTCCGAGTTTGTAGATGCCCTGCGCCGTCGTGCCCCAGGAGCGCAGGTGCCCGTGCTTGGGACGGATGGATTCGGGGATGTAATCATGGTTGGAGCCCTCGGCGGCAACCGAAAAATCGTAGGTCAACGGGAGTACCGCAACGTCCTCGCCGTGCTCGCAACGAAAGATCAGTCGGGGCTGATCGGGATCGAACGCTTCATAGAGCTCGAGCCGCGGGTCCAGGGTCTGTGTCCCTGGCAGACTCGCAAGACCGTTGGCATCGGTCGTGGCTGTGGCAAGCGCCGTGGCCTGAAAGCCCAAGTCCTCGAAGCGACCTTTGCTGACGGATACCGTCACGTTTGGAACAGCCTCCCCGGACTGAAGGTCCGTAATCCAGACGAGAGTGTTGAAATGGCCCAGCTTCACATGCACATGGAAAGGGGTTACCTGGGCCAGGAACCAGAGTGGCGTCTGCTCTTGCCCCTTGGAACGGGGCTCACGGGTCAAATGGCCGCGCAGCAGGCCCGACGGCTTACCAACCAGGGACCGAATCTTCAACGGAATAGGCACAACGACATCTTTGACGGCGGGAATGTCGAGCTGCTTGGTTTTCCCTTGGCTCCAGCCACCCGGGGCGGCGCTTTCGTATTTCAGGCGGATCTTCGCCAGGTTGGTGGAGTAGATGGCCACATCCGTATCCAACCCTTTTTCCAAGACCGGCAGCCGCTTGGGAAGCGTCAAATCGGGCGCCAGGTGGTCCGTCATGAAGGCCATGTCGATAGCGCCGGAAAGGGGCCTGCCGAACTCATCCTTTATCGAAGCGGTCTGTGCCCGCAGACGATATGGAGTGAAAGGGAGAATGAACGATTCGGGAATTTGAACCTGGTAAGTATCCGTTTTCTGATGGGGCTCCGACAATCGGCTGTCCGTGTAGACGTTTTCCCAAGGGTCCTCTTCGGTCTTTCGGCGAGGAGGGGGCTCGACAACGATCGACTTTTGTACCTCTTCCTTGGAAACCGGAGAGGAGAAGAGCAGAGAAACCCCCCATGGAGAAGCACAGCGGGGCTGCTGGGCAAGGTTTCCGCCCGTGCGGATGCTGATGGTCTTGCCTTCTCCGTCTTGGCACTCCACTCCCAGAAACCTGAATTCTGGAAAGGTATGGAACGCCAGAACGCTTCGCCGCTCGACGCTGGCCTCTCCGCCCTGCATCGGAGCCAGACCCGGCTCGACTTGGAGTTGAACCCCCCGATCGAGGGGCAGCGCCGTTCTTGGAGTGAGCAGCCAGGTGAAGCCCTTCTTGTAATCCTTGGTTTGCTGCAGATCGGGATCCTCGCTCACTTGAACATCGGTTCGGGCTCCGTCAGCGGTTTGAAAATGGAAGCATTTGGAAACGGATGCCTCGTCGACGGCCTGATTGAGATGGATCGAGATCAGGGGCTGTCCAGGGGCCTGCCACACCTTGAAGGACGTGTAGGATACCTTGGGGCGTTCCGTGACGAAGCTGTGAGTCACTTTCGCGGGCAACGTCGCTCCGTCCTCAGCCTTGATGCCGGGGCTGACCTCGATGGAATAGCGTGTGGCCGCGCGCAGCTTGTCCTTCTTATCCAATCGGCAGGCAAGCGCTGATGGGCTGAGCCAGCGCCATTGGCAGTTGAGAGCCGGGGAAATCGCGATGGGGATCTCGGAGCCTTTTCGCTCCATGCGGCCCAACGGGACAACGGGGCGATCGAACTGGAAGACGATTTCCTGACCCGGCGGCACGTCATCGCCCGAGGGGGTGATACGCAGCAGCTTAAGAGGACTCGCGGCCGTCGGCTGGTCCGCCGAATCGAAAGCCGCACCTTGCAGCGGTCCGGTATTGGCCAATATGTACGTCAGAAGAGCAACGAAAAGAAGGCAAAGCGGCCCGTTGAAGGGGAAACGATAGCGGCCATGGATCGAGTGAGGCGGCATAGGGTCCTCCGTGCTATGTTTGAAGGGGCCTGAAAGCGCCGGGGCGGCTCCTGCCCGTGGATCGTATGGATCCTCATGACACGTTTTCAAACAGAACCGAATCGATCCGGACTATAGCAGGAACCTGTCAAGCGATGCGACGAAAAACTCGCCGCACACGAGGGCGTAGCTCTGCCTTGTGATTTTCGTCAAATGCGATTAATAGGTCGGGAAG
>CALBZH010000505.1 GCA_937889795.1 uncultured Syntrophobacteraceae bacterium
AGATATCCACTCGTGACTGGAGTTCAGACGTGTGCTCTTCCGATCTAATGCTCCGTGAGCCCATAGGTCGTGAGGACAATGGGGAAGCGTGGATCGGCGGGCTTGGCCAGAGCGTCCAGAGCGCTCTCCGCTTTCTTCATGCAGGGGTTGTGCAGCTGCTTGGAGAACGGATGTGATGTGACCGGCGTTTCGGCTGGCTCGTAGTGCTCCGGGAACGGTCCGTCAACCCGGCCCGGACCGTAAATGGCGCCATGTCCCTCCGCTTGCATGATAAACGGATAGCGGCCTTCGGCCGTGGCCATGGGCGGCCAGGGACCGTCGGGAACATCCCCGACCCACTTGCCGTCTTCCCAGGCGATGACGGCCTTGTCGGGATTGTAAGGTTTTCCGTTGAGATCAACGGACGCCCGGTTGTACAGGATCCGGCGGTTGACCGGCCAGGCCCAGGAGAAATTGGGGAAGAGCCCGATCTTGGCCTGCATCGGCGTCTGGTTCATGTCGCGGCGCTGGGACAGGTTGCCCGAAGGTCCGTAGCAGCCGCAGTAGAGCCAGTTGAGGCTTGTGGTGGAGCCGTCGTCCTTGAGAAACGCAAAGCTCGCCACCTGGTCGCCTTTCTTGTACTGCTTGTCGCCAACCGTGACATCCCGCGTGTACGACCCGTTGATCCGTTTTGCAACGGCGTCCGCGTCGTAGGATTCAGGCCAATCCATGTTCACGATGGGCTCGGGGAAAACCCCCTTGTCTTTCTTGTACAGCTCGCGCACCCGCTTGAAAACCTCCACCACCATCCAGCCCATCGGCTTGCTTTGTCCCATGGGCTCGATCCCCTTGTGGTGCCACATGTGCCAGCGGCCGCTGTTGGAGATGGTGCCGTCCTTTTCGCCGCGCTGGCAGGAAGGCATCAGAAACACTTCAGTCTTGATCTTGGCGGGATCGACGCCGGGGCGACGCCAGAAATCGCTCGTCTCGGTGTGATGGATCTCGCCGACGGCCAGCCATTCGAGCTTGTCCAAAGCCTGGCGGATCTTGTGGCTGTTGGGCATGCTCTGAGCCGGGTTGTGGGCGTAGATGAAGCCGCCTTTCACCTCTCCCTTGAACATCCGGTCAAACAGAAAGAGGCTCGCATAGTCCACACCCGGGTCGACCTTGGGCAGCCATTCGTAGCCAAAGCCGTTTTCCGGAGTTGCGGCATCCCCCATCCACCCCTTGAGCAGGCTGACCATGTACTTGGGACGGTTTTGCCACCAGTTGGCGCTCTTCGGGTCTTTGCTCGCTGGTGTGTTCGCCTTCTGGTAATCCTGCAGCGTCGGCCAGTCCGCCCGCGGGACGGGCAGGTATCCAGGCAGAATGTGCCAGAGGATGGCATGGTCTGTCGATCCCTGAACGTTGGGCTCACCGCGCAGGGCGTTGATGCCGCCGCCAGCCACGCCGATGTTGCCCAGCAGAAGCTGAACGATGGCCGAGAGGCGGATGTTCTGAACGCCGACCGTGTGCTGCGTCCACCCCAGGGCGTAGAGAACCGTGCCCGCCCGGTCGGGGGTACCCGTCGATGCATAGGCTTCATACACCTTGAGCAGGTTTTCCTTGGAAACGCCCGTGATGGCAGAAACCTTCTCAAGAGTGTAGCGGTCGTAATGCTGCTTCATGAGCTGGAACACGCAACGGGGATCCTGGAGAGTCTTGTCGCGCTTGGGAACGCCTTTCTCGTCAAGCGCAAAGGCCCATTTCTTCTGGTCGTAGGTCTTCTTCTGGGGATCATAGCCGGAGAACATGCCGTCCTTGAAGCTGTACCCCTCGCCCACGATGAACGCAGAGTTGGTATATTCGGTCACGTATTCCTTGTTGAATTTGCCTTTTTCCAGGATGTAGCGAACCATGCCGGCGAGAAAGGGGATGTCCGTGCCGCTGCGCAGCGGAACATGAAAATTGCTTCGGGCGGATGTGCGGGAGAACTTGGGGTCGACGTGCATGACGACGGCGCCCGCGTCCTTGGCCTTGAGAACCCATTTGAAAGCGATCGGGTGGTTCTCGGCTGCATTGCTCCCCATGATGAGGATGGCGTTTGCGTTCTTGATATCAATCCAGTGATTGGTCATTGCGCCGCGTCCGAACGACTCTGCCAGAGCCGCAACAGTGGCGCTGTGTCAAACCCGGGCCTGATGGTCCATGTGGACCACGCCCAGCCCCCTCAACATTTGGTGGGCCAGGGAGCACTCTTCGTTATCCATCTGGGAGGAGCCAAGCTGGAACAAGGTCTCCAATCGGTTGACCTGCTGGCCGCTCTTGTTCTTAGGGAGGAAATCCTTGTCTCGGGTTTCCTTGACACGCTGGGCGATGCGGTTCAGGACGAAATCCCAATCCTTCTCCTCCCAGCGATCGCTCCCGGGAGCCCTATAGAGGGGCTTCTGAAGGCGATGCTCGCTGTAATGCATCGACAGAAAAGACGCCCCTTTGGCACACAATGCACCCTCGCTTACGGGATAGTCCGGATCTCCTTCCGCACTGACCATCCGGCCATCCTTGACCGACATGATGATGTTACAGCCACATGAGCAAAAGCCGCAAATCGAAACGACCTCCTTGGCCCCTTCGATCTTGAGCCCTGCCGCATGTGCCTGGACAGGGGCGAGGTTGAACCCCAGCCGGGATAGACCCAGGCAGGTCGCCCCCGTGCCTGTCAGCTTGATGAATCCTCTCCGTGAAATGTGCATAGCTCCTCCCCTTTCGTGGAACGGTTCCGTTCGGTCCAGCGTGACCGTTCATCGCTGGACCGTTCATGAAGTGCTCTTGCTGCCTTTTTAAGGTGCACTTAAGAAAAGGATCTACTACTGAAAGACATAGGACGGTTTGTTAGATATTTCAATATGCTAGTGTTAGCACATATCTGGGAGCGTTTTCGCGGGAGGGATTTGAGGGTTGGAGAGAGTAAGTCAGACTTAAATCATTCTACGGTCCAAGCAGCGGTACTGAATGGCTTCGAGAAGGTGATGCGGGGCGATGGCCTCCTGGTGGTCCAGGTCGGCGATGGTGCGGGCCACTTTGAGGATCCGGTGATAGGTTCGGGCACTGAGGCCCAGTCGCTCGGTTGCCTGTTCGAGCAGTCGCAGGCAGGTGTCGTCCAGGGGGCAGTACTTCTTGATGTGCCGGGGCTTCATCATCGCGTTGGAATAGATCCCGTCGGGAGCAAACCGTTCGAGCTGCCGATGGCGCGCGGCGGCCACGCGCTCGCGAATGGCGGCGGAGCTCTCGGTGGGAGCCGTGCTGCGCAGGTCCTCGTACCGCACGGCGGGGACTTCGAGATGCAGATCGATACGATCCAGAATCGGCCCCGAAATGCGGCTCCGGTAACGACGCACCTGCGTTGTCGAGCAAATGCACGCGTGGAATGGATCACCGGCATATCCGCAAGGGCAGGGGTTCATGGCGGCAACGAGCATGAAACGGGCTGGATACGTGAGGGAGATAGCGGCCCGTGCGATCGTTACCTGCCCGTCTTCGAGGGGCTGTCGAAGGAGATCCAAGATGTTCCGGCGGAACTCGGGAAATTCATCGAGAAACAGCACGCCGTTGTGGGCCAGTGTGACTTCCCCCGGTCTCGGAATCTGACCGCCGCCCACGAGCCCGGCATCCGATATGGTGTGGTGAGGTGATCGAAACGGTCGCTGGACCATCAGCGGCTGATTCCTGAGCAGCCCCGCCACGCTGAAGATCTTGGACGTCTCGAGCGCCTCCTCGAAGCTCAGCATGGGAAGGATGCCGGCCATGCGCTGAGCGAGCATGGTCTTCCCCGACCCTGGTGGGCCGATCATCAGGACGTTGT
>CALBZH010000506.1 GCA_937889795.1 uncultured Syntrophobacteraceae bacterium
CTCCCCGCGATGGCCCATCACGATGGTATCCACCCCTTCTTCGTTGGCCAGGAGTGCGATTTGCTCGGCCGGGTGCCCGACCCGCACCCTATAGGAGGCTTCGACCTTCCATGCCGGCACTTCCAGGAGGTGTCTGGGAAGATAAAACGCCTTGGCAACAGCCAGGTCTCCGTCATCGGGGCATCTCCTCGAAGATGTTGTGCGGGCGTTCACCTGGAGGAGACGACAGCGTCTCATACGCGCCTCCTCTTCCCATCAGACCTTCGCTGTCGGGTTGAATCCAGTCTTTGCGGGCACAAAAAAGCCCCTGGAGGCGTTTCGTCCCTGCAGGAGCACTGTTCACAATCAGCGGTTGCTCCCACCAGGCACGAAACCGTCCCTGCCCTGGTAGGAGTCATCAGCCATTGCTGGCGGTTATAAGGTGGACTCCATCACCGTTGTCTCTCAAGGTTATAGTTCGAATGTCTATCAGAAAGGGGAAGTCAGTTCAAGCTTCTGTGTCGTCCAGAAGGTTGTGTATGTGCGATCGCTTGCAAAGAAATCCATAAAGCGAGATGATCTGGACTCTTCGGAAACGGTTGATCAGCGCTGAACCCGAGTCGACGGGGGCCCATTGAAGCACCGATCGCTGCATACCCTTGTTGTTCTCTCTTTGTTTTTCCTTCTGACCGGGCTGATTGTCCTGTCCCCATCGGCAGGCTTCCTGCTCCTCGTCCTGGCGGCACTGGCAGCGGCAATCCCTTCCTTTCTGGGACGTGGAATGGTGCGTATCATTGCGATAATACTCTTGTTGCTATCGATCACCTTCGGCGTGGTGACCTATCCGCATTTCCGAAGCGAGCAGCAGATATTTCTCCAAAGGGGCAAGGAATTGAGCAGATAGTCAACTGGCTTTCGCGGAGCCAGTGTGGAACTTTTTTACAACTGCCTTGTCAAAGGGGATTGAATGAGAGGTCGGACAAATGGAATATCGGAGCGGCAAGTGAGACGCAGACGTCGTGGCGTATGGGCTTTTCTGGTTGTGACAATTGGTTTGGCCAGCCTGTTTTGTTCCGGGCGTCTTTGCGCGGACATGGGTGCCATTCACGTGAGCAGCTCCGATGTGATCGTTTCGGAGCCGGCGCAAAAGGCGATCGTCCTGCACAATGGTGCTGAGGAGGTGCTGATTCTCGAGACCGACCTGAAGGCATCGAAACCGACTGACATTGTCCGCTTCATTCCCTTCCCCTCGGAGCCCAAGGTGAGCCTGGCCCCTGAAAACGCAATCCGGGAAGTGGGCAAGCTGGTGCAGGCCAAGAAGCTTCAGTACATCACCTATTTTCAGACCAAGGGCGGAAGTCCGAGCA
Source organism: uncultured Syntrophobacteraceae bacterium (assembly GCA_937889795.1). Lineage (GTDB taxonomy): Bacteria > Desulfobacterota > Syntrophobacteria > Syntrophobacterales > Syntrophobacteraceae > CALBZH01. The sequence goes on from CALBZH010000506.1 coordinate 1,347, forward strand.
CTCAGAATCAACCGGTCGCCGAGGTTGTCTCCAGAGCCAAGCTCGGCGCGCACGACGTCACCGTTGTGAAGATCCATGACGCACAGCACTTCAAAGGCTGGGTTCGAGATTTCTTCAAGACAAGGAAACAGCTCCAAAAGGGGCCGGAGCTCGAGCACGTTGCTCAGGTGGCCCGGGATTATGTCAAGGACGGAATTCCATTCTTCGTCTTCGATTGGGTCACGATCGACAACAGCGACAAGTCCGTCGCGCCAGTCGCGTTTCAATTCAGGAGCAAGAAGCTCTATTATCCCCTCAGGACCAGCAATACGATTGGCGGCAAGGGAGAGGTGCAGCTCTTTTTCGCTGCCATCGATTGTGTCCGGCAGCCGTTCAACAATGGATACCAGGTGCTCCTGCCCGACAGCGGAGAGGGCTCGCCGTTCCTTTTCAGCAACCTTGCCGAGGTCAAGCCGGAGGAGCTCGCTTCCATCTATCCGAGTGCCGCGCCCTTTTTTGATGGCAAGAGGATCTTTTTGCAGTCGGCCAGCTTTTCCGGTGCGCTGCATTTCGAGCGGGACTTGAGCACGTTCATGCTCACCCACTACGATCCGAGTCTGTATGACACCAGCGGGGCTGTCCAGACGTCGGCATTCGACCCGACAGAAGTGCTGACCGGCTTGGACCCCAACAGGCTTCGCAGGCCGAATCCGGTTTGGAATGCCGAGATGCTGGAACGACAGCGGCACAGGATCATCGCCTCTCTCACCAATGGGGCCGTTACGCTCAGCGCCGCAGGCAAGCAAGTCCAATTGGCGGACGAGATCGGAAGAGCGTCGTGTAGGGAAAGAGTGTAGATCTCGGTGGT
>CALBZH010000507.1 GCA_937889795.1 uncultured Syntrophobacteraceae bacterium
TGGAAGGTGCTCAGATGGCGAGCGTGGTGATTCCCTTCATCAAGATGGAACCGCCTTACGAAGAGTTCAAAGAATTTGTTGAAAAGATGTGGGATTGGTGGATGGAAAACGGCAAGAACCGTGAACGTTTGGGTGAGACGATCCAGCGCTTGACCCTCCGTGAATTCTTGAAGGCTACCGACCTGACGCCGGATCCACGCATGGTCAATACGCCGCGTTACAATCCATACATCTTCTACGATCCCGCGGAAGTCCCCGGTGGTTGGGAACATGACGCCAAAGCATTTCGTCAACGCCATCAGGCCTAGGAGGTGGAGCTATGCCTTTTGATCCGAAAAATATCATGGCAGACCGTATAACCGATATCGGTCCTCCCAAGTACGACAACTTCATGCCCCCGATCGTCAAAGACAACTTCGGGAAGTGGAAGTATCACGAGATCCTCGAGCCGGGTGTCCTGATGCATGTCGCCGAAAGCGGTGCCGAGCTGTATTCGGTCCGTTGCGGAGCGGCCCGTCTCATCACGGTCGATCTCATTCGCGAGATGTGCGATATCGCCGACAAGTACTGCGACGGTTACCTGCGCTTCACTACCCGCAACAACGTCGAGTTCCTGGTCAGCGACAAGTCCAAGCTTCAGCCCCTGATCACCGACCTCAGGAGCCGAGGCAACTGGTTCCCCATCGGCGGAACCGGCAACAGCATCACCAACATCGTCCATACCCAGGGCTGGGCACACTGCCACACCCCCGCCATCGACGCTTCCGGTGTCGTGAAGGCGGTCATGGACGATCTGTTCGAGTATTTCGGCTCGCATAAGCTGCCTGCTCAGGTGCGCATCGCTCTGGCATGCTGCCTCAACATGTGCGGCGCCGTTCACTGCTCGGATATCGCCATCCTCGGCGTGCACCGCAAACCGCCTTTCGTCGAGCATGAGCGCGTGCAGAACGTTTGCGAAATCCCGCTCGTCATCGCCGCTTGTCCGACCGCGGCCATCAAGCCCAAGAAGGTTGGCGAGATGAAGAGCGTGGAAATCAACAACAGCCGTTGTATGTTCTGCGGCAACTGCTACACCATGTGTCCGGCCCTGCCTCTCGCTAACGACGAAGGCGACGGCATTGCCCTGTGGGTCGGCGGCAAGGTGTCCAACGTGATTTCGACGCCGATGTTCTCCAAGCTGGCCGTTCCTTTCATTCCGAACGAGCCGCCCCGGTGGCCGACGACGGTTAAGACGATCCGCACCATGGTTGAGGCGTATGCTTCGGGTGCTCGCCGCTACGAGCGGATCGGGGAATGGATCAACCGGATCGGCTGGGAGCGGTTCTTCGAGAAGACCGGTCTTGAGTTCAGGCACGAGCACATCGATGATTACCGGTTGGCCATGACCACGTGGCGTACCACCACGCAGTTCAAGTTCTAATTCGTTGCACGACTAAGGGTGGCCACGCTTGGGCGTGGCTGCCCAACATCGAGAGTTGCTGAATGGTGTTCAAGAAACCGCGACTGATGGTGGCGGCACTGCGAGGAGGCTCCGGCAAGACAGTGGTGTCGCTCGGTCTCCTCGCCGCATGGCGCCTAGCTTTCGGGTTGCGGGTGGTTCCATTCAAAAAAGGACCGGATTATATTGACGCCAGCTGGCTGGCGAAGGCTGCTTCGCGGCCCTGCTATAATCTGGATCCATATCTCATGAAACCAGAAGAAATCCTCAACTCCTTCATCCAGCACTCGGATGCCGGCGATGGAAGTCTCGTCGAGGGCAACCGGGGTCTATATGATGGGGTGGACGTTCAAGGGAGCTTTTCTACTGCCGAATTGGCCAAGCTATTGGCCGCTCCCGTGGTGCTCGTGCTCGACGCGACTAAGGTGACACGGACAGCTGCGGCGTTGGTCCTCGGATGCCAACAGCTTGATCCCGAGGTCAACATCGCCGGTGTGGTTTTGAACCAGGTCGCTGGGCGGAGGCATGAGACGGTGCTGCGGGGCGCTATTGAGAAGTATTGTGGCGTGCCGGTGGTGGGGGTTGTTCCTAAAGACATACAGAACTACTTTCCCGAGCGTCACCTGGGACTGGTTCCTCCCCAGGAATCCTGCGATGTGGCCGGTGCGATGGAATACGCGGCCCAAAGAATGACAGAGTGTCTGGATCTCCAGG
>CALBZH010000508.1 GCA_937889795.1 uncultured Syntrophobacteraceae bacterium
GGTAAGGGTGAAACGGTGAGGTAAGAGCTCACCAGTCCCGGTGGTGACATCGGGAGCTAGGCAAACCCCATCCGGAGCAAGACCGAATAGGAGAGCGTTTGAGGGCTGCCCGTCCGAGCTCTCGGGTAGGTTGCTAGAGCCTCACGGCAACGTGGGGTCCAGAGGAATGACCGTCGCCTTTCGCCGTCTTTGGACGGCCAGGGACACAGAACCCGGCTTATGACCTGCTCCAGATGCCTTTTTTCAATGGCCACAGTGAGAGAAATCCATGTCCATCACCTACGCAGTTGTGCCCGCCGCCGGCAGAGGTCTCCGCATGGGAGGCAGACGGCCCAAACAGTTTCTCGAGCTCTGCGGCAAGCCCATTTTGGATCATACGTTGACAACCTTGACTCGCGTATCCTTCCTGTCGGGTATCCAGTTGGTGGTGCCGGAAGACTTTGTTGAACCGGTACGGGAGCTGGTGAGACGCGGTCAAGTCGAGGGCAGGTTTGGCTCTCCCGGCAATGGTGCCTTTCCGATCGAGGTTGCGGCGGGGGGGGCGGAGCGGCAAGACAGTGTTTTCAATGGGCTCAAGCTCCTGCCGAAGGAGTGCGAATGGGTGGTGATTCACGACGGTGTACGCCCTTTCGCGAGCCTGACGCTGTTCGAAAGGACGTGGTCCGCAGCCCATGAGACCGGTGCCGCGATTGCAGCAATTCCGTGCACGGATACCGTCAAGCGCGTTGACGGCCTTCGCGTCGTCGATACGCTGCCCCGGGAAGCCATCTGGCTCATCCAAACGCCGCAGATCTTCCGCAAAGACGTTCTGATGCGGGCTTACGAAAGCGCCAGGGAAAAAGGATGGATCGGAACCGACGACGCCTCTTTCGTGGAGAGGCTCGCCATTTCAGTCGCGGTGGCCATGGGGGAACGGACGAACATCAAGGTCACGACACCGGAAGACCTGGAATGGGGGAAGCATTTCTTGCGACGCTCCCAGGTTCGGCATTGACACACGGGATCACCTGGACATGCGTATAGGCTTTGGCTACGATGTACACGCCTTTGTGGAGGGGCGGCCGCTGGTGCTGGGCGGCGTCACGATCCCCCACACCCAAGGTCTCCTGGGACACTCGGACGCGGATGTGCTGCTGCACGCCATAAGCGATGCTCTGCTGGGGGCCGCCGCCCTCGGCGACATCGGTCGTCACTTCCCGGATTCTGACCCCACCTACAAGGGGATATCAAGCCTCATTCTTCTTGAGCGCGTGATGGACATCATCCGGTCAGCCGGTTACACCGTGTCAAACGTCGACAGTACGCTGGTTCTCCAAAGACCGCGCCTGGCCCCCTTCGTACCCCGGATGACCGAGGAGATCAGTCGTGCCATGGGACTTCCAGTGTCCCGCGTAAGCGTGAAGGCAACGACGACGGAAAAACTGGGCTTCACGGGCCGGGAGGAAGGCATTGCCGCTTATGCAGTTGTACTGATCGAGGAGGTCACATAGGCCCCGATGTGGGGTCGCCGGAATTGCCGTCCCACGGTTTCCGGCTGTATCACCCAGGAGAAACAACGCTCATGACATTGCAGGTCTACAATACGCTTTCAAAAGCCAAGGAAGAGTTCATCCCTGCGGAGTCCGGAAAGGTCCGCCTCTACGTCTGCGGCGTGACGGTCTATGATCAGTGCCATATCGGACACGCTCGCTCAGCCATTGTGTTCGACGTGATCTACCGCTACTTCCTGCATTGCGGCTACGAGGTCACCTACGTTCGCAACTTCACGGATATCGACGATAAGATCATTCGTCGTGCCAATGAGCAGCAAACCGACTATCGAACCATCGCGGACCGTTACATCGCAGAGTTCTACCAGGACATGGACGCCCTCGGAGTGCTCCGCCCCACCCTCGAGCCGCTTGCGACCGACAACATCCCCGACATGATCACGATCATCCAACGATTGATGGACAGGGGTATCGCCTACCAGTCGGGCACCGACGTGTATTTCGAAGTGGAACGGTTCGAAGGCTACGGGAAGCTCTCCGGACGCCAGCTCGAAGACATGATGGCGGGAGCGCGCGTGGAGGTGGATGCCAACAAGCGCAACCCCCTCGACTTTGTCCTCTGGAAAGGGAGCAAGCCGGGAGAGCCCGCCTGGGAAAGCCCCTGGGGACCAGGGCGTCCGGGCTGGCACATCGAATGCTCGGCCATGGGACACCGCTTCCTGGGTGTCGCCTTCGACATTCACGGGGGCGGCAAGGACCTCATCTTTCCACACCACGAAAACGAGATCGCTCAGAGTGAGGCCGCCTTCGACGCCCCGTTTGTCCGCTACTGGCTTCACAACGGATTCGTGAACATCAACAATGAGAAGATGTCCAAATCCCTCGGAAACTTCTTCACGATTCGCGACGTTTTGGAGAAGGTACACCCCGAGGCGTTGCGGCTGTTTGTCATCAGCAAGCACTACCGGAGTCCGGTCGATTTTTCGGATGAAACGGTTGCCGAGGCAGAGCGTGGCCTTGAACGGCTCTATGGGACTCTGGGCGCCGTTGAGGAGCGCACCCCCGAAACCGTCGATACGGGCCTACCCGATAAGCAGCTTCAAAGCCAGGATCCCGAGCTGTGGCAGGAGATTCATGATTTCCCGGGGGCTTTCAAGGAAGCTATGGAAAACGATTTCAACACCGCACAGGCCATCGGACGCCTTTTCAGCCTGCAGCGCAGCTTGCAGCGATTTCTGGACCGATTCGGTCAGAAGAAGCTAAAAGGGCCGGCGGCCGCTCTCGCCCGTCAGGCCGCTTCCTGCCTCCAGAAGTATGCCGGCGTCTTGGGCCTGCTCGTGCGCACCCCCGGCAGCTTCATGGAGGAGCAGCGCAAGCTTAAGCTTAAGAGCAAAAGCATTCGGGAAGAGGACGTGATACGGCTGATCGAGCAACGGAACGTGGCTCGTCAGCGGAAGAACTTCGACGAGGCGGATCGACTTCGTGGTGAGCTCGAACGGATGTCCATCCAGATCGAAGACTCGCCCCAGGGCACTCGCTGGCGGGTTGTGGGTTGAGAGACGCTCCCTGTGGACAGCGCAGCATGGAAAGATCGGATGGTTAGAATGACTCAATCGGAAGAGCACGTGAATATTCATCCCTACGAATCGATCATCAAGTGCAGTGACCGTTATGTTCTGAACGGGCATCGCAGCGCACTGCTCTGGTTCACCGGCCTTTCCGGCAGCGGGAAATCGACGCTGGCACACGCCGTTGAGGCCCGCTTGTTCAAGCTCGGAGTGCGCAGCTATGTTCTCGACGGAGACAATGTTCGATGCGGCCTCAATAAAGACTTGGGGCTCAGTCCAGAGGACCGAAGGGAAAACATCCGCCGGATTGCCGAAGTGTCCAAGCTCATGGTGGACGCCGGCCTCCTGGTGTTTGCCGCCTTCATCGCCCCCTATCGCGAAAGCCGTGAATTCGTGAGAATGCTCATGGCCGACTGGCCGTACTTCGAGTGCTACGTGCGGTGCTCTCTGGCCGTGTGCGAGCAGCGCGACCCCAAAGGGCTTTACAGGAAGGCGCGCCGAGGTGAGATCAAGAACATGACGGGGCTTTCGGACCCGTACGAGGAGCCCGAGTCACCCGCCCTTGTCATCGATACGGACCATCTGACCCTTGAAGAATCGGTCGAGCAGGTGATCGACTTTCTCATTGACCGAAGGATCGTGTACTCCAGTTGCGAGCACCTCGAAACGCGTCATCCAGAAAGGCAATGACTTGTCTTGCGGTTGGGGCGTGGTAGAGCATCGAAACGTGACTGATCGGCCCGGTCTCGTGGTAGGTCCACTCACCATTCCGCACGTGGAGTGCCTCGTTGGGCAGTACCATGTTGTCGACCGGCGACACCACGGCAAGACAAGGCAGGGAGGCCGGCAGGGAGCCGCGCTCCAGCGTGGCGATCACGTCGCCGCGAAACAGCAGGCTGCGTCCGAGGCTTCCGAGCGCGAGAGCCGCCAACTTGGAGCCCTGATGAGGCGAGCCCAGCGTCACCAGGGCGGCGATTCGGTGCCGGTTCTCAGGCCGCTGCGCGCAGGCTCTTCCCAGGAGTCCTCCCAGGCTGTGCCCGATCACAATCACCGGCTGTCCCGCCTTCGAACAGAGATCGTCAATCGCTCGGGAAAGATCCCCCGTCAAGTCGTCGAACGAACGCCCCCAACTGCTGAATCCAAACGTGTCGACATCTCGATAACCGCCCCGTCGAAGCCACCCATGGTAAAGGAGCCAAGCGCCCGGATTGTGGTACAGACCGTGAACGAGAAGCACCGGCGGTTGATCGCCAGTCCAGGTTGCAGGGTCTTTCCTCCGGCGCATCCAACCGAACGGGAAGGTCACAATCACGATGGCAACCGCCACCACTCCCGAGAGCATGCCGCGCAAGACCCACACGGCAGGATAGCCTCCCGAAAGATCCGTAAGCCTTGTCCGATGGGGCCCGTTGACCGTCTCGTACCAATAGAACGCATACGTGAGAGCCACAAACGGTAAGCCAAGGACAACAGGCAACCAGACCGCAGCAGTTAGAAGCTCCATCATTAGCCCCATGCTCCAGTGGCTCCGTTCACCCAGAATAGCGCCAGTTCAGTCGGAAAGGGAACCGACCCCCTGTTCGTTCAAGAACAAGGGTCTCAGCTCCGCAAGCTCCGCGGCCGCCCAAGTGGGCGGAGGGACTTCCCCGCGAAGGATCCGTGCGAGAGTCTCCCGCTCCCTCTCCGGTCGTACCAGGAGCCACACGGCTTTCATCCCCACCTCGAGCGCTGGAGCGACATCCAGCTCGTAGCTGTCACCGACCATCCAACACTGTGACGGCTTCAGCGCGCTTGCTGCCAATGCCCGGGCGAACAGCCCCTTGGCCGGCTTCTTCTCTCCGACCTGGTAACTCAGCAGCCAATCGTCGATCGGGTCCACCATACGTCCGCAGGAGCGACGGAGCCCCAGCATGAAAGGATGCCACGTGTTGGATATCACCCCGACGCGAAAGCCTCGCTGCTTGAACTGTTCGAGCAATTCAGCGGCACCCGGGAGCACGCGCACCGACTCTTCCTGCTCGCGCCACAGGGAGCGAACGGTTTGCCTGATCTCTTGCAGTGAATGAGAGGGCAGAATCGGGTCGAGAGCATCCGCGAGGGCATCCGGACTCAGAGCCGGAGTGGTCATGACGACTCTTCCGACCCGCTTGACCTCCTTTTCGGAAAAATTCAGCCGGGCACCAAGAATGCGGCGGACCGATTCGCTCAAACCCATTGCAAGGGTGTTGCCCAGATCGAAGTAGACGGCCCCGCAGCTCACATCCGGCCTTTCAGAGGTTCAAAAAATCAGTCGCCTCGGTCCTGCGCCGTGACGTGATCTTGTCGATATCTCTCAGGATATACTCATAGGTGGCAGGGGAGATGATCAGCTGCTCGTACGTCAGGATCCCGGCTTCGTGCACAGCGTTTCGCCAGAAGGCGTCCCGCTCGGGAGTGCTCGACTCGTACAGGTGCTCGTAGTAGACCGCGCGGATCCGTGACGTCGCAATCAGCTTTAAGCAAATGTAGCAGGGCGCGAGCGTGACATAGAGGGTTGCCCCATCGATTGCGGTCCCGTAGCGAGCGGCTTGGGCAATTGCATTCGCTTCAGCATGGGAAGCTTTACAGTAGTTGTACTTGTCCACGTCCGCAACCCCGCTTGCCCGTCGGTAACAGAAGGGATTCCCGTCGATGTCCGGCTGGTCGATGCAGTGGGACGCACCGGGCATGGCCCCGTTGTACCCCGTGGCCAAGATATGGTTATTCTTGACAATGACGGCTCCCGTCGGTCGCGAATTGCAGGTGGAGCGACTGCTGACGATTTTTGCAATGAGCATGAAGTACTCATGCCAACTGGGGCGGAGTCTTGGTGTATTTTTCATTCCCTCGTCCGGTTTGTCCTTCGGCCTCTTTCGGCCAGTATGGCCGAAGACAGGTATCCCGATTCCTTATGGCGGGCCCCCTTCGGGAGTATCCCCCTGTTTGACTGGCCCAATTCCTTAACCTATATTTCTGTGGCGTCGAGCTTTCTGCATCGCCGCGCCCAAAGCGACCATCGGTCGAGAGGCCGCTCTGAGTCCCTCAGAAAGGTGATCAACGTGACTGTGTCCCCTGAGACGGTCGTCTACTATATCACGCCGCATGGATTTGGCCACGCCGTGCGCTCCCTGGAAATCATCCGCAACCTGTTGATTATCGCCCCGAGCCTGGACGTTGTGGTTGTATCCGACATCCCGTCCTTCCTTATAGAGGAAAACGTTGGCTTCATGCTTCCTTACCGGAGGAAGCAGGTGGATATCGGCCTCGTTCAGCTGGACAGCCTCCGGTTCGATCTGGCCACCACACGGTCACGCCTCGAAGCCATGCGGGACACGCATGACGAGCTCATCAAGGAGGAAGTGGCCTTCCTGGCATCCGTGGGAGCGACTGCCGTCGTCTCGGACATTGCCTTCTTGCCTTTTCATGCGGCGAAGGCTTTGGGCATTCCCGGAATCGGAATCGGCAACTTCACTTGGGACTGGGTCTATTCCTACTACGCACGGTCCGATCCGGAGTGGACCCCTCTGGTCGAGTGGACCCGGTCTGGGTATCGCAAGGCGGAGCTTTTCCTGCAGCTCCCCATGCATGGGGACTGTTCGGTTTTCGAACGGATCGAGCAGGTGCCCCTCGTCGCGCGGCATGCCCGGCTCAGCCATGAAGAAGCTCGACGGTCTCTGGGCATCACGACGGATCAGCGCGCTTATCTCATCGCGTTCGCCTCCCTCGACCTGGACCGCCAGGCGCTGGCCAGGCTGGAAGCCATCGAAGAGACCGCTTTCCTTTTCAAACAGCCGCTCCGTTACCATTTACGAAACGGTGTCTCTTTGGACTCGCACGGGCTTTCCTACGCGGATGTCGTTGGGGCCGTCAATGCCGTGATCACCAAGCCAGGATACGGCATCGTGTCCGACTGCCTGGCGCACCGTACACCCATGATCTACTGTGATCGTGGGGATTTTCCCGAGTACCCGATCCTGGTTGAAGCCATGGAAGCCCACTTGCCAACCGTCTACATGCCTTCGAGGGACCTAGTCGAGGGGCGTTGGGAAAAAGCTGTCCAGTCTATCCATGCCACACCAAGCCCTGAAGCACCGCTCCGCACCGACGGGGCACGGGTCTGCGCGGAGCGAATTCTGAGACTCCTGACGCAGTGAGGAACGACTCATGATGAACGAGGATTCAGAAGCTGGTGACATCATTGCCGTCCCCATCGAGGATTCGATCGACCTCCATACCTTTCAGCCACGCGAAGTCAAAGACCTCCTCGATGATTATCTGCAAGCCGCCATGGAAAAAGGGTTCAGGGAGGTTGTCGTGATTCACGGAAAAGGAACGGGGGTACTCCGGGAACGGGTTCATGGCGTTCTCCGAAAGCACCCCCTTGTCGCTGGGTTCAAGCAGGCGGACGCAGACCGCGGCGGCTGGGGCGCCACCGTCGTGCAGCTCAAGCCCGAACAGCCTGGTTCGGTCCCTGAAAATCAGCGGTAATCCGCAAGGATTTCATAGCGCTTGATTTTCGAATCCGCCTTGGCCGATGCGAGGACCGAAAACAGCTTTCCTCGGATGCGGAGCTTGCGAAGGGTTTTGTTGTCGACATCGAGCTCGCTGACATCGCAAGGCTTTCTCATGAGAATGTTGCCTTCGCCGTCATAGAGTGTAAGGGTAAAGCCTGTCCGCGCCAGGTTGTTGGTACTGCTCAGGATATTGCGCATCATGAGGGTGACATCATTCCCCATCTCCTTCACTTCGACGAAATCCGCCTCCACGTTGTACCGTGAGGCATGGACTTTCTCGCTCCCCCCCTCGCTCCTTGGGGAAATCTGGGCCACCTGCAGCAACCGCATGCTCTCTTCGTAACTCAGCTTCCTGGAAGGAGCCGGCAGAGCGCCCTGCTCCACGGCAATGGCTTCAATGGCCTTGCGCTGATCGCTCTCGGGTGACGACTCGGGGGGTTCCAGCAGCACTTCAGGATCAAACGACTTGGTCGCGATCACTTCCTGAATCGATGCAACCTGGTTCCGGGGAACTCCCACAATGCCGCCCGGAAAATCGAAACGAATGACATTGCCTTCCAGCCAGTAGTAGGGCACCTCGATGGATGTGCCATCCACCATTTTCAGTCTGAGCGGTCCTGCCCCGGCGAGAGTCGGATCCATGCCGACCACGCAGAGTGCCGCTACCCCCATCAAGCCAACCATTTGTCTGATTCGTCTGCTTTTCATGTGTTTTGTCCTCTTGTTCGTCGGATGGAATATTTGAAGGCTATATCGGTTCAGGGCGCCGAACACATCAAAGTTATCCTCACGCTTTTGAGCTTTACCCCCACAGGAAATGGTGTATAGAGGACTACTACTGCGTTCGAACCAACCCGGAATTCGTCGAGAATCAAGGAGGCATTCGCCCATGGAAATCTATATCTCAGGCTCGCTTGCTTACGACCGCATCATGGACTTTCCCGGCCGTTTTGCGGACCATATCTTACCGCATAAGATACACCTCCTCAACGTTTGTTTCAATATTAGTGGGCTGATTGAAAAATTCGGTGGGACTGCCGGGAATATTGCCTACAGTTTGGCACGTCTTGGCGAGAAGCCTTTCATCGTTGCGACCTCAGGCGATGATTTTGACCGTTACGAGTCTTGGCTGAGCGAAAACGGTCTGTCAAGCCGATGGATCAAGAAGATCCCGGGTGTTCTTACAGCCGGTGCTTATATCACGACCGACCAGGACGACAACCAGATCACGGCCTTCAACCCTGGAGCGATGGCTTTTGAATCCGACCTTCCTCCGCTTGACACTCTCGGAGACCAAGCCCTGGTCTTCATTGGGCCGGGGAACAAGACCGACATGGCCTCGCTTGCTCAGAAAGCCAGGAGCGCCAGGGTTCCCTTTTTCTTCGATCCCGGCCAAAGCCTCAACATTTGGCAGGGAAATGAGCTGCGTGAGGCCGTTGAGGGGGCGCTTTGCTTCGTCTCCAATGATTATGAGCTTTCCCTGTTCCTCCAGATGACTGATTGGACGATGCGCCAGCTGTATGAAACGGTGCAAGTGGTGATCACGACTCGAGGCCCCGAAGGTGCCGTCCTGGATCGAGGAGGGGAAAAGACCCTCATTCCTTCCATTCCGGTGGGCGACGTTCTTGATCCCACGGGCGCAGGCGACGCTTTCCGCTCGGGACTGCTCAAGGGCCTCCAACTGGGAATGGATTGGGACGTATGCTGCCAGATCGGTGTAGTTTCCGCGGCTTTTGTGGTTGAGCAATACGGAACACAGGAGCACCGAATGAGCTGGGACGATCTATGCAACCGTTACCAAGGCTTTTTCGGCTCACTGCTCTAATCGCCTGCTGAGGCATTCGAAGCCGACTGCAAGAGCCTCAGGCCGTTCCCAATCACCAGGAGTGACGCTCCCATATCTGCCGCAATCGCGCCCCAGAGCGTCGCGATCTCGCAAATAGCCATTGCGATGAAAACGGCCTTGATCCCAACGGACAGCGCAATGTTCTGGCCGATGATGGTCCGGGTCTTCCGCGAATGCTCAATGAGCCAGGGCAATCGAGTGAGGTCGTCCGACATGAGGGCGATGTCCGATGTCTCTATGGCAGCATCCGAGCCAATGGCCCCCATCGCGATGCTGACGGTTGACTCAGCCATCGCCGGAGCATCATTGACACCGTCACCGACCATCGCCACGACCTCGTGGGCCGCCTGGAGCGAGCGGATCACACCAACCTTGTCCTCGGGAAGCAGCTCGGCCACGTAATCGTCCACTCCGACTGCCTTTGCCACGGCTTGTGTGGTCCGACTGTTGTCCCCTGTCAGGACGATCACTTTTTCGACCCCCAGACCTTTGAGCGATTGAACCACACCAGGGGCCGATTCTCGCATTTCATCCGCAAAGCTCATGAGGCCGCATACGTGGTCAACGGTCCAGATCATGACCACCGAATGACCCGCGTCCTCCAGAGCCGACGCTGCGTCATGGGATTGCTCGTCTTCCACTCCCCATTGCTCGATGAATCGGTGGCTTCCGATCCAGTAGGGCCGCCCGTCCACCGTCCCCTGGGCTCCCTGACCCGGGAGAACAGCGTAATCCTCCGCGGCAGAAAAGGCGATCCCTCGCTCCCTTGCCAGGGCGAGGACCGAACGAGCCAGCGGGTGCGTGCTGTGCGCCTCCAGAGCAGCCGCGGAAGCGAGCAAGCCGGCTTCCGTGTGGCCGTTGAGCGGAATGATACGCTGCACAGTTGGATGCCCCGAAGTCAGTGTCCCTGTCTTGTCAAAGGCCACAGCCCGAACGCGGGCCGGAGCTTCCAGGTAGGCACCGCCTTTGATCAGCACCCCGTTTCGCGCGGCGGAGGTGAGCCCGGCGACGATGCTCACGGGTGTCGAGATGACCAGGGAGCACGGACAGGCAATGACCAGGATGACGAGCGCCTGGTAGAGCCATTCAAGCCAGGCACCGTTCTTGAAAAGGGGTGGCACCACAGCGATGAGAAACGCGAGTCCCATCATTACAGGCGTGTAGAACAAGGCGAACCGCTCAACGCGCTGCTCAAGCGGTGCCCGTCTCGCTTGCGCCTCTTCCACCATGCGGATGATCCGAGCGAGGGTGGTGTCTGAAGACGGCCGCGTGGACCGAAATTCGATGACTCCGTCAAGGTTCAACGTCCCCGCGTAAATGTCGTCCCCTGCCTCCCGCAGCAGCGGCATGGACTCCCCCGTGATGGAGGCCTGATTCACACTGGTAATCCCCTTGGTGATCACCCCATCCAGGGGAATCTTCTCTCCGGGACGCACCAAGACAGTAGCTCCGACGGGCACGTCCTGAACGGGCTTCTCTTCGA
>CALBZH010000509.1 GCA_937889795.1 uncultured Syntrophobacteraceae bacterium
GTCCCGGCGGATGCAATCGGGCGACGCAGGCGGACAGCGACAGGGCGATCAGCATCCCTCCCGGCTTCACGGCGAGGATGGCGCGCCGATTGAGGTCGGTGTATCCTTTCTTGGCTTCGGAGAGGGCTCCTTTGGTCTTGGCGAAGGCTGGAGGGTCCACGATGATGCCGTCCACGAGCCCTTTGGGGGCTCCTTTCAGGAACCGGATGACGTCTCCCCGAACGAAGCGGCAGCGCTCGCTCAGACCGTTGAGGGAGGCGTTGGCTTCAGCCTGGGTGATGGCATCGGCCGACTGATCCACTCCGGTGACCTCCGATGCTCCCGCGGCCGCAGCCGCCAGACTCCATGATCCGTTGTAGCAGAATAAGTCCAGGATTCGTTTCCCCTGCGCCCATCCGAGGAGCCGATGCCGATTGTCGCGCTGATCCAGGAAGAGACCTGTCTTCTGGCCTCGGATGAGATCGACGCGATATCGGATGGCGTTGATTGCTACCTCAAGGTCCACGGGAAGCTCACCCGAGGCCACTCCTTTTACGAGGTCCAATCCTTCCAGACTGCGGGACTGGGTGTCATGGCGGAATACCAGGGCACGGGGTCTGAAGATGTCGGTAATCCATTCTTGCAGCAAAGGCTCAAGGAGACTCATTCCCAGCGTGTTGATCTGATAGACGAGCACATCCCCGTACTGGTCCAGCACGAGCCCCGGGAGACCGTCGGACTCGCCAAACACGACGCGGTGGCACTTGGAGCCGGGATAGAGGGTTTCGCTCCGGAAGCTTGCCGCTTTCTGGATCCGCTCTCGGAAGAGCGTTTCGGTCGGTCTTTCGCCTGGGCGACACACCAGTCTGACGGCGATGAGGGAGCCCGGATTCACATAGCCGATGCCCAGGGACGCCTGCCTGCTGGAGAAGACCTCGACCCAGCTCCCGGGCTCATAGTCGCTCAAGGGCGACGCAATCTCGTTGCTGAAAACCCAGCGGTGCCCGGCCAGCACGCGGCGCTCACGGCCTGCGTGGAGCCGGATGGGGGCAGGGTTGTTGCGCGTGTCCATGCAGCATCAGTCCTCAAAAACGAAAAAAGCGCCCGTTTCAAGGGCGCTCCGATTCCTGTCACGCTCAGAGATCAGCTTCCCCGGATCGATCGGATGGACTCCAGGAGGATTTGATAGTTCTCGTACGTATCCGCTGCGCTCTCGATCACTTCGTACAAATCGTCGAGCTCCATGTTGATCACGGCGTCTTTGTCCGGGGACTCTTCTTTGAGCTCGATCCAGATCCAGTCCAGGAGCATTTCTTCCTGGTCGTCGTAGCCGTCCTCGCGGACATCAAGCGAGCCATCCGATACTTTCTTCGCTACCTTCTTCAGCGCCGCTCTCACAAATTCCCGCATTTCCATATGGTATGGCCTCCATCGTCACCTGACCGTCTCGTCAGCTTGCTTGGCTTCGTTCATCGGGGCGTCGGCCCCTCCCCTCCGTGCGTGAGGTAAAGACCCGGGGGACTCATGCCGCACGCGAAAACGCTCTCCGGCCGTCCCAAATCGTCAATCCCCCCCAACCTTTACCATGCGGCTACATAGCTTATTTCTTCAAGCGATTCAATGCTGGAGACCGATCTTTTTGGGGCGCGAGCGCTTTTTGTGGGGGGTAATCTCGTCGCTCGGCATGGGGCTCACCCCGCAGGGTCAAGCAAACGACTTGATTCTGCCAGTCCGCGTTTCTATTATACTTTTCTGGATTAACGACCTATGAACCGTGACGGAAGGACCATATTCATGCGACAGCACAACCAGAAGGGGCAGTCCGTGCAAGAAGGGCAGTATGTCATTGATGCATTGACCATTCAGGACTCGTGGCGTCTGTTCAAGATATTGGCCGAATTCGTCGACGGCTTTGAAGCCCTTTCGGAGCTTTACCCGGCCGTATCCATTTTCGGTTCCGCCCGCGTTCGGCCAGGAGACGAAACCTATGAAAAGACAGTGGAGATTGCACGAAAGCTGGCTCGATCCGGTTACCACATCATAACGGGAGGTGGCCCCGGTATCATGGAGGCCGGCAACAAAGGGGCAAAAGAGGGCGGAGCGAAATCCGTTGGATTGAACATCCAGCTCCCCCTTGAGCAGGAGCCCAACCGTTATTCAAACGTGCGCCTTGATTTCCAGTACTTCTTCGTGCGCAAGGTGATGTTCGTGAAATATGCCCAAGCCTATATCGGCATGCCTGGGGGTTTTGGGACCATGGACGAGATCTTCGAAGCCTTGACTCTGATCCAGACGAAGCGCATCAAGCCATTCCCCGTGATTCTCGTGGGGAAATCGCACTGGGAAGGCCTACTGGACTGGCTGCAGGAATCCCTGGTGGCCAAGGCGTACATTGCACCGGAGGATTTGGATCTGCTCACGATTTTGGATGACCCGGACGAAATTGTTCAGACCATTCGAAAGTATGTCATCGTCTGAACGCGGTCGTCATCCCTCCTTGGGGTGCTCCTTCTCCTTGGGAACAAATTAGATCGGAAGAGCACACGTCTGAACTCCAGTCACGAGTGGATATCT
>CALBZH010000510.1 GCA_937889795.1 uncultured Syntrophobacteraceae bacterium
AGATATCCACTCGTGACTGGAGTTCAGACGTGTGCTCTTCCGATCTCTTGAAGGCGCAACGGTGACCTTGGGAGGGGCAACCTCGAGAACAGCTGTCTCGGCTTCTGATGGGAGTTACGAGTTCTTGAATGTGAAGAATGGGGCTTATTCCATCACACCGTCCATGAGCCAGTACAGCTTCACCCCTCAGCAGAGGTCCGTCAATGTCAATGGGCATGACATGACGGGGCTGGACTTTCGAGGCGATCCGCTGCTGCCGCCAGTGGCCGATTTTGGCGCCACACCATCAAGCGGCAGGATTCCTCTCGAAGTGACGTTCGCCGATCTGTCTGCGGGGAATGTGACTAGCTGGCTATGGGACTTCGGAGATGGAGGGACCAGCACCGCGCGCAACCCGGTCCATTCTTATAGAAAGGCTGGAAATTACACCGTATCACTGACTGCTGCGGGGGCAGGCGGGTCCAATACCGCAGTCAAGACCGCCTACATCGCCGCCCATGCGGCGCCAAGATCGATTTTCAGGGCAGCCCCAGTCCGGGGGAGGTCGCCGCTGGAGGTCAGGTTCTCGGATCGGTCCGCCGGCACCATTACAGGCTGGTCTTGGGAATTCGGGGACTCTTACGGCAGCAGTGAGCGAAATCCGACCCACACGTATACCTCCCGAGGCACCTATGTCGTTCGATTGACCGTCACGGGACCGGCAGGAACGAGCACCAGTATGGGGAGAATCAGGGTGAGGTGACCAAGCACTGAGTTTGGCAGCGTCTCGGGTTTCCTTCAAGATGGCTGGTTCGTGGGAGCCTGGGCGGCGGCTTCGCATTTCAAAGCAAGACCGAGAGAACGCCAGTGTTTCACATTGCTGAGAGGGATTGTCTTTCTTGATGACGCAGAGCAAGGTGACAGGAACAAGATGGCCCCGTCACCGTCCTCCGCTCAGGGAGGCCACATGGGCCGCACCCAACAACGCGGCGTCGTCTCCGAGCTTCGCACGGAGAATGACCGCGGTTTCGGCGTCCAGCATGGAAGACGATTGGATCAAGGTCTTCAGCAGGGGATCGATGAACAGATCCCAAGCCTGGCTGACGCCGCCTCCGATCACCGCGTGCCGGATCCCGAGGACCGTGAAAAGATTTGCCAGGGCGAGTCCCAGAGCCCATCCCATCCGTTCGAAGAGCGCCAGCGCGAGGGAGTCTCCCGATCGAGCACCGTGGTAGACCGCCTCGGAGGTGAGCTCCCCGGAGCGGGCCAGGTCGAAAAGGGGACCCCGTTTGAGCGGGCCGCTTCGGACGGCATCGTTTACTCCGTTGCAGAGCGCGGATGCCGAAGCATGGGCTTCGAGACAGCCACGCAGTCCGCAGGCACAGGGCGGTCCGTGAGGGTCGATGATCATGTGGCCGATCTCGGCTTCGAAGCCCAGGCTGTCTCCGGTCCAGAGCTGTCCACCCAGCATGAGGACGCCTCCGACTCCCGTGCCGAGAGTCAGCCCAGCCCAGTTTCCAATTCCTTGGCCCGAGCCTTTCCAGGCTTCGCCGAGCCCGAAGGCGTTGCAGTCGTTTTCCATGGCCACCGGCACACCGAGCCTCTGCTGGAGGTTTCGCGCAAGCGGATACCCGTTCAGGGTAGGCAAATTGGGAGAGAAGACCACGCTGCCGACGTCTCGGTCGATCTTCCCCGCCACGCCCAGGCCAATGGCTCGAACGCAATTGCCATTGCTTTCGGCTAGCCGCATGAGCTTGCGGCATGCATCCGTCAACCGCTGCAGCACGGCATCCGGGCCCGCATCGCTTCCCGTGGTCGTTCTGGAGCGATGGTGAATTTGACCGAGCTCGTCCACCAGGGCGGTTCTAAGGTGTGTTCCGCCGATGTCAACGCCTATGAAGAATGAGCTCATGACGAGTCCTGCCGCGATTCAGGGCGTAAGCCTTTCCGGCATGTAAAAGACGTACGAGTGGGCCAACGCGTCAAACTGTGCGTTGGTTTCGCGTTCGATGGCCTCGTAGAGATCCTTGAGGGACTCCGCCATGGCGACTCGGTGGAGGAAAAGGTTCGGATTGTAGTG
Source organism: uncultured Syntrophobacteraceae bacterium (assembly GCA_937889795.1). Lineage (GTDB taxonomy): Bacteria > Desulfobacterota > Syntrophobacteria > Syntrophobacterales > Syntrophobacteraceae > CALBZH01. Next base: position 2,060 of record CALBZH010000510.1, read on the forward strand.
CGAGGCGTGAAGCGGCAGGAGAAAGAACCGGACATGGCCCCTCCAAACCAGGTTGAGCGCTTCCCGCTCTTCGAGGATGGATTTGTAAAAACGCCGCAGCAAATCGGTTCTCAGAATGGGGGAGGGCGCATTGGTGACGCATTCCATCCAGCCCGCGAGTCGGTAGACCCGCCGCATCATGGCTTCGTCGTTTCGATACCGGAAGAGGCCGAGGGTCGTGTAATGACAGCCGTCGTCCAGCGTGAAATGGTTGGGGACAAACGCCACGTGCTGATGGCCTGGCGCTGCGAGCACCGTTTCCCGATGGGCTTCGTAGCGAGCGGATTCTCCTTTGGTGCACAGCATCGCATAGCCGCTCTGCCAGTCGCCTCGCCGAAACTCCAAGGGGTGTGACACGATCAGGTTTTCCCGGGGGCGGCGGCGGTCCGCGATGTCGATGATGTCTGCCACGGCTGCTTCCTGAATCGGGAGTGAACGGCCTGAGGTCCGTTGGAGCCTACGTTGTCTTGTGCCCGCGCCTTCCCCGTGTCTTCCTTGCTCCCCGCCCCTCTGTGCTTCTACTATCAGTAACGCTGGGGGAGAAACGGGGCAAGGTCCTCCACGTAATCCGTCAACACCTTGAAGTTGTGCGCTTCGAGCCCGGAGACGGCTTTCTTGTAGTCGCTCAAAGGCAGCCTGACGATCACTTGCCACACGTCCTTGTAGCCTCGGAGGGGCACCGTCATGGTGCTCGAGATGATGACGTGCTCATCCTGCATGATACGGGTCAATTTTGCCATGGCATCGATGCGGTCGGCGACGAGGAGGACCAGGCGCTTGGTTTCGTCTCCCAGCCCGAGCGACATGAGCAGCACTTCCATGAGATCCGTGGTCGTGATGATACCGACCAGCTTGTCCCCCTTCAAGACGGGCAGAGCACCAATGCGCTGGTCATGGATGATGTGCGCGGCGCGCTCGATGCTCATGTTGGGTGTCGCCGTCGTGACCTTCTTGGTCATGATGTTCCCGACCGCCAGCTTTTGAAGGACATAGGTGAGCTCGTGGACGCTCAAGGTCGTGGCGGGGGAAGCCCAGGCTTCCTTCAGGTCGCGGTCCGTTACAATGCCAAGGAGGCGAGCCTTACCGTCTGTGACGGGGAGGTGGGAGACCTTGTGGTGATCCATGATCTCGCGCGCTTTGAAGACAGGAGTCTCCGGGGTCACCGTGTGGAGAGTGGTCTTCATATGCCAGCCGACGTACATCCTTGCCTCCTTGTCTTGAGTGGGATTCGCAATCTGGTGCCGGGCGCTACAATAGGGAAACAGCAGCGAGCGTGTCAACGTCAAATTGAGCGCGATTCGTTGCCTGGCAAGTCTCCGCGTGGCACGCTGGGCGCCAGGTTTTGATCCGCTCGTGGGAGGCAAACGGCGCTGTCGGCTGCCCGAAGCAGTGTCCGGTCAGGAAAGCCGATCGAGCTCCGTGTCCTTTTCTTGCTGTCGCGCCGCTGTTTGGGTGAGCATCAAAATTCCGGCTCAGTCCATTGGTTGCCGGTTGTATCGACAACCGTCCAGGAGCCGTTTTCCTCAAGCCGCCCGACCAGCAGCTTCTCGTCGCGCACCCGGAAGCGCAAACGGCCTTCATCACTCAGACTCCGCACCTTGGCTTCGAACTGCCGATGTACCGTGACCTTGACTCCTCCGGGTTTTGCGTTCCTGGCCAGAAGCGAGTGGACTTCGCTGAGGTACCCTCCGTCGGATCGCTTCACGTTGCGCTGCATTTCAAGGAGCAGGAGCAGCTCCCGGTGCTCCTGGAGCTGCTGGACTTGGTCTCTTCGCGCCAGCTCAGCAGGAGTAGGAGGGCGTGGAGGGGTGGGAGCATTCGTGGTCGGGTCCAGCTCACGAGTCAGGACTTTGCGAGTCTGGACTTTACCCGTTTGGACTTCGGGGGGGTTTGCCTCGCTCGCCTCCACGGCCGATTCGGGCGCCGTCTGTTTTCGGTATTTCCCGCTGTACGTCAGCCTCCGATACGTCTCCTTGGATGGCTTCACGACGCTTGGTTGTGCTGGGTCATAGGCTCTCATGGCCACACCGATGGCAAAGAACCGTGCGTAGACTTGCGCTGCCTTCGATTTGACGTTCGAAACCATCTGCTGGAGGACCGCTGAGAGATCCGAGGCGATTCCGGCGATACCGTATCCGTGCAGCTGGGTCTGATCGGAAGATTCGTCCAAGAGGGCCTTCACCAGCCCATCGGCCCGTTCCTTGACGGGGTTGCAGAAGAAGGCGGCATCCATTTCGTCCCAGGAAGATCCGGCGAGCCTTCCTTTGACCATCGCGGCCAGGTCGAGCAATCGATCGTACGACTCCTGCAACCGCTCACCGCAGGAAATATCGAAACGCGCGTCATAGTCTTCGAGAGCTCGTGTGAATTCCTTCTTCGCTCCCGACTTCATGTAGAGCTCCACGCCATATCCGAACAGAGCCAGTATCATCAGGCCGCCAGCTATCTTGACCCAGATCGATTTCATGCTCGCCCCCTCCCATTTCTTCGTGTGCGGTTTGGCTTCCATTCCTCAACATGTCCATTGCTCGTACCGTTGAATCAGCCAGCACAGTAGAAAATCGGTTGCCTTACGAGGTTGGAAGATGGTTTTCGTCGTGTGGAATGAAGAAAGGCAGAGCTCTTCCTGGATGTTCTGGATGCCCCGACGCCGGGAAGTGGGCATCGCGTGCTGCTCGAGGCTATCTCACCTCTATGTGTACATTGACTTCATAAGGGATGGGACGTTTGATGCCGAGAATGACCTCATATTCAAAGGTATCGGAGCCCCTGTATTTCGGGTCTGCGCGATAGTAGATGCCGCGGCCCGGAACGGAAATCCCGCGGCAGGACGATTCCGCATCCGGATGCCAGGATTCGTCGATCACAAAGGTTCCATCCCGGACGTCAACGGTGCCGTGGGCAGGGGGACGCGTGATTGTGACGGTCGGAACGGAATGCGGTCGACATTTCTTGTCATATCGCTTGTGGTGGGCCACAAGCACCTCTCCCCCGGGTTCCACAGCCTTCCTGAGGGACTTGTGCTCGGCGGCCGCGCTGCCGCACAGGGCGATCACGAGCAGGAGTGAGGCGTAACGGACAATCGGTATAGGCAAACGCATCGGAACCCCGCTAAGGCGGCTGAGGTCAAGCAAGGCTGCCTGCTCAGCCGCCTTCATCGGTGTGGGTGCGATTCACGACCGTTGGTGATGGCCCTTAGCCAAGGTGTCGGGTGTCGGGTGTCAGCGAGAGAGGCCAGAAGCCGTTCGACTGAAACCTGAACACTGAAACCTGAAACCAACAGTCTCGAATTGCACGCCATTGGTGTTTTGTGATGGAGTGGCTCCCGCAGGCGTGAGCCGGGTGTCAGTCATCCAGTTGGATCTTGCATTCGGATCCGAGGTTGAACGTGGTGAAGTCGTCATAGCCCTGGTCGAGGGCGACCAGCATCGGGATCTGGCGGCTGGTCGGTCCCCAGTGCTGGATGGGGCCGGGGCTGCTGAACATGTCTTCCGTAGCCCAGTTGTCCCGATGAGCGGCGAAGAACTTGAATGATGGGGCGGTCGTCTTGACCAGGGATTTTTCGATGACCAGCTCCTCCTTGCCTTTGCGCATTTCGCTGGTGATGAGCCCGGCGAGGGGGAGGGCGAGGATCCGGCCTCCCTTGTCGAAACCCGTGACGGCGGCCATATAACCCGTCTTGCCATCCAGGACCAGCGAACCGGCGGCCAGCCCCAGCAGGAACGTGAAGGCCGCATCGAATGCCGTTGGCTTGCCGCTCCGGCCTTCGTAGCCGAGGAAATGGGACTGGGTGGAAAGAGAAATGCTCCGAATGCGCTCCATCTCATCGAGTGTTGTGGGAATCTTGCCTTCACCCGCCCCGAAATACTTGTCGGGATGCCGCTTCATTTCGGAGACTTTGTAGCGGACCTTTTCGATCAGCAGCTTTTCGGTTTCGATTTGAGATACTTTGACGTTCCCGTGGTCGTCCCGATCGAGAATGAGCATCTCCTCAATCTCTTCGGGAAGCGAGGCCATGAGCTGGGCGGACTGGGGCGAGAGCA
>CALBZH010000511.1 GCA_937889795.1 uncultured Syntrophobacteraceae bacterium
CCCATCCCTATTTTCGATCCCGTGGCTCGTTGACAGCGCATGGTGAGCTTTTCTCCTCCCTGGGCTACTTTCCGATCCGCTCCGCGAATTCTATTGCTCAAAGACCACCAACCCTTGCATGAAAGCATTGAGCCGGGATTCCATCTCGGATTGGTCAATCACGCCCCGTTTCGTGTGGAGGACCGTGTAGAGCACATTGGGATCCGCTTCTGCCGCAGCCGGCTCGGTTCGATACCTGGCTGAGATACCCGTGAAGTCGTCCTTCATCGAAATTTGTTTGTCAAAGGGCTTGCTTCCCTCCCTGATCCTGCGCCACGCATCGCCATATTCCTCGTTGTTGTCGAGGGGTTTGATGTTTCTCGAGATGACCACGCCCGACTTTTCGAATTTGCCTTCCGTCAGGATCAGCTTGTTGACGTCCCAAACCAGGTCTTCGCCATCACGGTTGAAACCCATGCCCAACATGAGAAAGCTCTTGGCACTGACTTTCATGACATTCGGATCACAGGTGAATTGGAATCGCTTGGACCTGTAACTGAGCGAACTGTCTCCGATCTCCATCTGCATCGAGGCAAAGGCCGCTGGGGCCATATCCACCATCTGGAGGAATTCCCGCCATTCTTCGAGCGTTCCGGCATACGAGAAATTGACGAAATCCGCGAGCAGCTTCAGGTCTTCCACATGGTCGTCGAGGGTTTCGCCCGTTTGACCGATTTTGGACATCACGAGACAACCGCCAGGAACCGGGAGGATAAGCGCGGCGAGTATCTCGTCGCAATACTCAATGGCCCACGTCTTCAACAGCCACTTCCTCCCATGGCGATCGAGGTGCGTGGACTCCTGACTGGCTTTTCCAAGAGACGTCACGCGTATCTTTTCCGGTCCCACGGTTCGCGTGATGTTCGACGCTTTGAGTAAAAGATCCATGAAGACCTTTGAATCGGAAAGCAGATCTTTGAGAGCGATATTGTCAGGCTTTTCTATCTTGGCATATTGGGTGATCTTGAGTATGCCGTGGATAATACGACCATTATCATCCAAGTCAGCCTTGCTCATGTTTTTCGGTTGAGTCAGCTCCCAGATCCCCGATCCATTTCGCATCATAAGCTGCGGGAAAGGAGAGCTGGATCCGATGTACATGATCTTGTTTGATCCACTGCCATTCGGGAACGTATTCTGCTTGTTTTCATCGAGCAGGGCATTTCTCATTTTAAAGTTAAATGCATTGAATATCTTTATATAGGCTTCTCTGAAATCATTATAATCCATGGGAAGCTCGATTTGAGCATTCAATCGTTCTGTCTTTGTAAAATCGAAGATCTCAAGCAAATGAGTCCCCTTTTCAAATATCTCCGCGTTCTTTGAATCACTATTCAAAACCTCAGCGATGGGAAGGGCATAGTTCAAGTTCTCGTTTTCGGATTTGCTCACGACCAGCCCCACCACACGTCCTTCCTTGTCCAAAAGGGGACCACCGCTGTTGCCGGGAGACGCCGCCGCCGAGAATCGAATCCAATTCCATTTCCCGTCAATTTCCTCCGGGGTATTGGAGGTATGGAGGCCGTCCCGGATCACGACCCCCTGGCCGAGAGCGTTTCCCACGGCATACACCTGGCCCCCGACCTCCGGTGCCAGGTTGGGCTCCAGACACGCTGACGATTCTCGATCCTTGACCGTGAAGACAACGAGGTCACGCCGACTCGAGAATCTGATGATTTTATCCACGCTGAGCACATTGCCTTTGACGTCTCGAATGAATAGCTCACGGAACTGGCTGCGCGCCTTTAGGTTCATGACATGGGCCGCCGTCACCAGCTCGTTCTTGCCGAGGGCGAACGCGGTCCCGATCGAATAGTAAGGGTCGTTCCGGATCTGAAAGGGCAGCAGATCCATGGGGAGGGGCTTTTCATACGAGAGGGAATCGTGCTGAGGCTTTGGAACGATCACCTCGTAGACGCACTGGTTGATTCGGGCGATGTCGAGCTTGGCGTCGGCATACTGGGCCGATGCAATACTCGGCCACATCACGAGTGCCATGAGAACTGAAAGGCTCAAGGACTTGAAATGGAACATGCTTGATGTCTCCTTGTGACCCATTCGGATAAAAGAAGGAAATCCATCCCGTTGCGGTAGACGGCATCGCTGCGCCGGACCCCAAGATAACCTGACACTGCGCTTCGGAGTAGCAAAAACAAGAATATGGACCAGGAAGTCCCTGGCGGAGCATCGTTGAACGCTGCCGTGGAAGGCGGCGCCACCGCAACGCGCTTCTAGCGCTTGCCGATACGTTATTGTTGGCAAAAACCCTACTTCCTTGCTCTTTCCAGAGCCACCGTGGGCTCCTCGAGGTCCGCCTGGGAGACCGTTTGCATCAGCTGGTACCACTTTCGGAAAGACTCAATGAACACCAGCGCCATCATGATCATGAGAACGACCGACAGGGTTACCAGGAGGTACAGTCCCTTGGGCCAGAAGTTGTTCACGACGTTCAGGTACCCCGCGCTCATGGTCACCGGGACCATCAGGATGCCCGGAACAGCCGTCACCCACGCGACCTTGGCCTTGCCCATTCGGATGATCATGGTCGTTCCCACAATCAGCGCGCAGGTAGCCAGCAGTTGGTTGCTCATGCCAAAAAGCGGCCAAATGGTCGCGATGTCCCCCGTATAGACGAGATACCCCCAGGCAAACGTGAAGAGAAGGCTCGTGATCACGATGCCCGGCATCCACTTCTTCTCGTTGAACTTGGGGACGAACCTGCCAATCATCTCCTGAAGCAAGTACCGGCCGACTCGCGTCCCCGTGTCCACGGCCGTCAGGATGAAAACCGCCTCGAACATGATGGCGAAGTGATACCAGTAGGCCATGAGGTTCTTCATGAGCGGGATGGATGAGAAGATGTACGCCATGCCAACCGCCAGCGACACGGCACCTCCCGGTCGCCCCTGAAGCTGTTCGCCGACGCCCGCTGCCAGCTCCGGCAGGTTGACCGGAGTCATCTTGAGGGCTTCGTAGGCCTTGGGAGCGGCGTTGATCGCGAAGTAATCCGCGGGCACCAGCACGCAGGCCGCCACCAGCGCCATGATGGCAACGAAGCCCTCGACCAGCATGGCCCCGTAACCGACGAAGAGAATGTCGCGCTCATTGGCGATCATCTTCGGAGTGGTCCCCGTCCCGATGATGGCGTGAAACCCTGAAAGCGCGCCGCATGCGATCGTGATGAACAGGAAGGGAAAGAGCGATCCAGGGATGATGGGTCCCCCACCTCCGGCATAGGGGGTGATGGCAGCCATGTTGAGCGGCGGATGAACGACAAAAATGCCAATCGCCAGGGCGCCGATGGTGCCCAGCTTCAGATAGGTGGAGAGATAATCGCGGGGGCACAGGAGCAGCCAAACGGGAAGCACCGAGGCCACGAAGCCGTAGAGGGGAATGAAGAGCGAGAGCTGAGCCTTGCTGAGTGTGAGCAGTCCGGCCAAGGTGGAGTTGGCCGCCACATAGGGTCCGGTGTAGATGGTGAGGCCGAGCAGCACAACGCCCATGACGCTGCCCCCCTTGACATCGCCCGGACGGATCTTGTGCATGTAAACCCCCATCAGGAGCGCGATCGGCAGGGTGCAGAAGACCGTGTAGGTGCCCCACGGGCTGTGGAACATGGCGTTCACGACGGCAATCGAAAGGCCCGCCAGGGTGAGGATCAAGATGAACAGAATCGCATAGGAGGCAATGGTGCCGGCCCGCTTTCCGATCTCGGACTCCGCGATCAAGGACAGGCTCTTCCCCTGATGACGGACTGAGGCGAACAGAATCACCATGTCGTGAACGGCCCCTGCGACGACTGCCCCGATGATGATCCAGAGTGCTCCGGGAAGGAACCCGAACTGCGCGGCCAGAACCGGTCCCAACAGGGGCCCTGCGGCGGCGATGGCCGCGAAATGGTGCCCGAAGAGGACGTACTTGTTTGTCTCGTGGTAGTCGTGGCCATCTTCCATGACCACGGCGGGCGTGCTTCTTTCGGGATCCAAAGCCAGGACCTTACTGGCGATGAAGACCCCGTAAAACCGATAGGCGATTGCAAAAACGCACAAAGCGGTGAAGACCAGCGTCAAGGAATTCATAATCGTGTACTCCTTTCCCGAGAACGAGAGTGCTCCTTTGCCATGGTGCATGTCTTTCAAATCTCAATACCACTTCGGCGGGTCTTCTGCTAAGATACCTTCACAAGCCCACATCAATCGCCCCATTCCCGATGGATTCAGACGACCAGTCGGCCCGAGACCGCGAGAGGTGCGCCATGAGAAGAACGGGGTTTCTCTACGATGAACGATTCCTGCTCCACCAGACCGGGCCTGATCATCCAGAAGCGCCCGAGCGTCTGGAGCTCGCGTATGCCCGCATCCGAGACTCCGGCCTCCTCGAACGACTGGTTCCGATTCCGGCCCAACGCGTGGACGAGGCATGGGTCGAAGCCGTACACAGCCCCGAGCACATCCGCAAGCTCAGGGAGGCCTGTGCCTGCGGTCTGACCGAGTTCGAGCATCCCGACAATCAGATCTGCGAGCAGACTTTCGAAATTGCCATGCTGGCGGTGGGTGGCCTCCTGGAGGCCGCGAGGATGCTCATGGAAGGGCAGATCGACAACGCCTTCTGCGCCGTTCGGCCTCCCGGTCACCACGCTGAAACAAATCGAGCCATGGGGTTCTGCTACTTCAATAACGTTGCGATTACCGCCCGGTACCTGCAACGTCAATGGAATGTCAAACGGATCGCCATCGTCGACTTCGACGTCCACCACGGCAACGGAACCCAGGAGATCTTCGAAAGGGATCCTGACGTGTTCTTCTATTCCATCCATGAGCACCCCTCGTTCTCCTTCCCGGGAACGGGTCGCGAGTTCGAAGTCGGAAAAGGGGCCGGTCTCGGGACGACCATGAACAATCCCGTCCTACCGGGGCAGGGAGATCGGAAATACCGGGAAATGATGGAGCGCCATCTGTTCCCCGAGATGGAGCTTTTCTCGCCCGATTTTCTCCTCGTTTCCGCGGGGTTCGACGGCCACGAGGACGACGACATGTCCGGCATGAACCTGACCAGCCAGGGCTTCGCCTGGATTGGCAAGCAACTTCTGCACCTGGCGGATCGCTACTGCGAAGGACGCATGATATGCGTGCTTGAGGGTGGTTACTGCCTCGAGCGACTGCCCGAGCTCATCCAACAACAAGTCGAGATCCAGCTAGGCGTGTGACCGTTCGACCCGCCACCCGCCATTCCAGCGAATAACGCTCTCGATGCTCAGGAGGAGGGGAACGATGTTCGTAG